>NZ_DBNGVP010000003.1:0-171980 GCF_057119385.1 Archangium sp.
TGGGGGACGTTGAGCAGGTGCGTCGTCTCGCCCTCCCGTCCCAGGTGGAAGCCAGGCAGGGACTCGAGGACGTCCAGCGTGAGGGGAAAGGAGGCGAGCGCCTTCTGGGTGAAGGCCTGTCCCAGCAACACCTTGCCCTCCGGCGCGTTGCCGCCGAGCAGCTTCTCCAGCGCCCCGCTCGAAGTGAGCTTGCGCTCCAGCGGGGGGAAGTCTCCGTCCGGCGTGGACAGCAGCACCCGCGTGAGCAGGTGCACCGCGTCCTCCCTCATGTCCGAGGTGAGCGCGGGGCCCGTGAGGAGGGTGTCGAAGACGCCCAGGCGCTCGTCCGGGGTGAGCAGGGAGAGCACGTCATGGTCGAGGGCGAGCAGAGGCCGGGGCTGTTGCGGTGTCGCCGTGGCGAGGGCTGTCTGGAGGAGCTCCCGCCGCAAGGCCGCCACCTCACCCGTACCGGCCCCCAGCCCCGGCCGCCAGTCCCCCGGGCGGATGAGGAGCGTGCCCGGGTAGTACCAGGAGGCGTTGCCCTCGGGACTCTCGAGCGGCTCGGGAGCTCCGGCAACGGTGTTGAATTCGGCGCTGTAGCCCCGCCAGCGCCCGTCCCTCCCTGGGAGGATGACGCGCGGCGTGCTTCGGGGAGCGGTGCGCACGCGCAGCTCCGCCCGCTCCAGGGACGTCTCCTCGGTGAGCAGCAACTGGGTGCGCACCTGGACGCTGGAGCCGTCGGGAAAGTAGAAGCGGCCCACCACACTGCCCGGGGCGAGGACGGGCGAGCCATCCGTGACACGGTAGCCCGTCTGAAAGCGCGTGGAGCGCAGGGCGACGGCCTTGCGCAGGGGCTCGGCGGCGTCGCCCAGGGAGAGCCAGTCCTCGTCCCGCCAGGGGCCGAGCGCCTGGAGGTAGCGGTCGAAGTAGCTCCGCCCGGCCCCGTCCGGAATGTCCGAGCGCTGGGCCCAGCGCAGGCCGCGTTCCACCAGCGCGGCGGCCGCGGCCCTGTCCCGGGCGCCCGCCGGGAGCTGGGAGCGGCTCCAGGCGACATCCGCCTCCAGTTGCGCCTCCAGGGCACTGCGCAGGGTGGCGAGCACCTGCGGCACGAGCGCTGGCGGGTGGCGTACGCGCACGCAGACCTGGAGGCCCTCGGCGGCGCTGGCGGGAGGCGCACGGGGCACAATGTCGAAAGCACCCGCCGCCGCGGCATCCCCGAAGAGGCGCGAGGCAATCTCCTCCCGCGAGGCGTACCCGGGCACCCAGAGCAGCTCGGGCCGCTCCGCGTCCACCTGCACGGGGAAGGAAGCCTCCCGGGCCGAGAGGAAGGTGAGCACGCCGTCCTCCCCGTCCTCCGGCGTGCCCTCCTGCTCCGTCTCCACCAGCTCGTCCTCGAGCCACTCTGGCGGAAGGTCCTCCAGGGGCGGGAGGCGCCAGGTGCGCTCCAGGGCAGGCGTGTCCTGGCGGCCCCACTCATAGGTGAGCGTGAGCACCCCTCCGGCGCCCACTCCCTCCGGGACGTCCACCTCCACCTCTTCCCGGCCCGGCTCGGGACTCACCAGCCGGGGCAGCGGCGCGGGCGGGTGGCCCCTGCGCTGCTCCACCCGCAGCCGCGTGCCCTCGCCCCAGAGCAGCTCGCCCGCGGCGATGACTTCATCACCTGCCTCCACCACGAGGGTGCCCGGGTCCATCAC
The DNA here is from genome assembly GCF_057119385.1 of Archangium sp. Taxonomy (NCBI): domain Bacteria; kingdom Pseudomonadati; phylum Myxococcota; class Myxococcia; order Myxococcales; family Archangiaceae; genus Archangium; species Archangium sp. Next base: position 1,674 of record NZ_DBNGVP010000003.1, read on the forward strand.
CCGGAGGGAGAGCACGTCCCCCTTCCATTCTTCCACGCGGGGACCAGGGGCCTGGGCTCGCGCATGCGCTTGGGCCGAGAGCTTCACCCGCGCTCGTCTCAGCTCTTCGCCGGCCACGCTGGGGCTGGCCACGAGGCCGCTTGCGAGCAGGAGGGCCCGTAGCCCCTTGACCCAAGGGGACAGGCCCCTATTCCCTCCGCTTCCCGCCTTCGACTTCCCTGGGGCGAGTGCCAAAACCTCCGGCCCCGTGCCAGTACGTGCCGGCCGCGGCGCCGGTGCTCCGGGGCGCGATTCGACCCGGTGCATGTACGCATGCGCCGGAAGGAATGCCGCCAGCGCTGGGGGCGGCAGTGCGCACGAGGTGGACGCATCACCACGACGGGTGGACATGCTGCACCTCCGCACCTGTACGAGTTGGAAAGGAACACGTGCTGCGTGAGCCCAGCCAGGAGCAGCTCAGGGCACGCACGTGTTGCGGCGGCGCCGTGGCCGACAACTGCTGGCCAGAGGTGCGCCGCGACCAGGCCCGCGCCTGGCCGGTGTTGATGCTGCCAGAGAGCGCCAGCACCACGAGGAATGTGCCGAGGTTGTCCCCGTCGGGGAGCTTCCGGGCGACGAGTGCGTGGTCCTCCGCCATGCCGGCTGCCCCTTGAAACGACAACCGCCCAAGAAGATTCCCTCACCTGGCACCACCCGGCTCAGGTGTCGGTGCGGGGCTTGTCCCAGTCATCACCATGGAGCCACTCCAGGGCCCGGCGACGCTCCCACACGACGTACTGCTCGACCCGCCCCGGGACCGCGGAGCGCGTGAGGTTGGCCTCGGCAATGCCCCATGACAGGCAGTACGCGAGGTCGAGCGCCTGGTAGAGTTCCTCGGGGCTCCGCAGGTGTGCTCTCTTCCGGAAGCTGCGGCTTCCTTCGCTCCGGCGCAGATCCGGCAACAGCCCGGACAGCTCGTCGCCGCAGTACTTTCCGAAGTCCAGGACAGCAACCAGTGCCAGCGCCCACACCAACGCCCAGAGCGCCTCGACCTGGAGCTGATGGCCCTGCGATTCTGGCGCCAGCCCCTTCTCGACCGCCTCCAGATAGCGTTGCTCCCCTGGCGTGAGTGCTCCCTCGAGCCCCTCTTGCCTCAACCAGGACCTGACAAGAGGGATGGGCATCTGGAATGCGCAGTTTATGACGATGTTGAGCACGAGCGCCCGCTCAACCACCTCCTGCGCCATGCGCACCGGGCCGCCGGAGTGAACTGGGAAATGGGCCGGAGGGCGTGGATAGCCAAGCGCATCGGTGAGTGAGAGCGAGTGTGCGCGCGCGAGTTGGGTGTCCATAAGGAGGAGTGTCTCTGGAAAGACGGGCAGTGGCCAGTGGGCGAGCAGTCCGTTTTCCAAGAGGCCTTCAGCCATGGGGATGCCCCAGCCCCTCCCCCCGTCACGAGGCAAACGAATCCCCTACGCCCCCCCCCAGCCCGAGCCGTCGCCCGGTGGACGCCTGTTGCACGGACGCATCACTCTCCAGCGGGCGTCCGCTCGCACTCCCGCTAGAGTCAGCGGCCTATGGCGCACGCAACCGACGACAAGAACTTCCGGCTTCCCCTCTCCATCCGTCCCCGGCGGTACGCGGCGACGGTGACGCTCGACATGGAGGCCAAGAGCTTCACGGGCCAGCAGACCATCGAGCTGGAGCTCGAGAAGCCCTCCCACGAGATCATCCTCCACGCCCTCGCGCTGCAGCTCGGCGAGGTGACGTTCCGCGGTGGCAACGGCAAGAGCCTGAAGCCGCGTGAAATCCAGCCCGTGCAGGTCAGCGAGACGGTGGTGCTGCGCTTCGGCGAGCAGCTGCCCGCGGGCGCGGCGTCGCTGGACGTGGCGTGGACGGGCCGCTTCACCGAGGGCCTGCGGGGCCTGTACGCGGCGGGCAAGGTGGCGGCCACGCAGTTCGAGGCGGCGGACGCGCGGCGGCTCTTCCCGTGCTTCGACGAGCCGGCCTTCAAGGCGCGCTGGGCGCTGACGGTGCGGGTGCCTCCGGGGCTGACGACGCTGGCCAACGGCGCGCTGCTCGAGGACGAGGAGGACGGCAAGCTGCGCAAGCTGACCTTCGCGGAGACGGAGGTGCTCAGCTCGTACCTGGTGGCGCTGGTGTGCGGCCCGCTGGTGGGCACGCCCGAGGAGAAGGTGCAGGGCATTCCGGTGCGCACGTGGGCGCTGCCGGAGAAGGCGCACCTGACGCGCTTCGGCCAGGACGCGGCGCTGGCGGCGCTGCCCCGGCTGCAGGACTACTTCGGGCTGCCCTACGCCTTCGGCAAGGTGGACCAGGTGGGCATCCCCGACTTCGAGGCCGGCGCCATGGAGAACGCGGGCCTCATCACCTACCGGGAGATCGCCCTGCTGCTCGACCCCGCCACCGCGCCGCTCTCCGTGCAGAAGCGCGTGGCCGAGGTGGTGACGCACGAGCTGGCGCACCAGTGGTTCGGCAACTGGGTGACGATGGTGTGGTGGGACGACCTCTGGCTCAACGAGGCCTTCGCCACGTGGATGGCGTACAAAATTGTCGACAGCTGGAAGCCGGACTGGCGCGTGTGGCTGGACTTCGACGCGGGCAAGGCGGCGGCGCTGCACCTGGACGCGCTGCGCTCCACGCACCCGGTGCGCGGCGAGGTGCGCAACGCCAACGAGGCCGGTGAGAGCTTCGATCTCATCACCTACGAGAAGGGCGGCGCGGTGCTGCGGATGATTGAAGGCTTCCTCGGCGAGGGGCCCTTCCGCGAGGGCATGCGCCAGTACATGCGCACGCACGCGCGCTCCAACGCGGTGGCGGATGACCTGTGGCGGGCGCTGGCGAATGCCTCGTCGCAGCCGGTGCTGGAGCTGGCCAACGCGTGGATCGGCCAGGGCGGCTACCCGCTGGTGTCGGTGGCGATGAACGGGCGGACGGTGACGCTGTCGCAGCAGCGCTACTACTCGGAGCCCGGGGTGAAGAGCGGCGAGCGCTGGCCGGTGCCGATGGTGCTGCGCTTCGCGGACGCGGGTGGGGTGCGCGAGCAGCGGGTGCTGCTGCGGGAGGCGCAGACGAAGGTGACGCTGGAGGGCTCGGGCGAGGTGAAGTGGCTGTGCGCCAACGCGGGCTCCACGGGCTTCTACCGGGTGCAGTACGACGCTCCGGCGCTGGAGAAGATGTCGGCGAACGTCACGGCGCTGGCGCCGGCGGAGCGCATCTCGCTCCTGGCGGACCAGTGGGCGCTGGCGCGCAGCGGGCAGGCGACGGTGGCGGCCTTCCTGGACCTGGCGAGCCGCTTCGGCAACGAGGAGGACGACGCCGTCCTGGACGAGCTGGTGAGCCGGCTGGCGTACGTGGAGAGCCGGTTGGTGGACGGCGAGGAGCAGAAGCGCTTCCAGCAGTGGGTGGAGAAGCTATTGGGGGCGGGGCTGAAGAAGCTCGGCTGGAACGCGGCGCCGGGGGAGTCGGACCGGGTGAAGCTGCGGCGCGCGGCGCTGGTGAGGGCGGTGGGAGGCGTGGCGCGCAGCGCGGAGGCGCTGGGCGAGGCGAGGCCGCGGGTGCTGCGGATGCTGGACGGGGACAAGGGGGTGCTGGAGCCGAACCTGCTGGACGTGGCGGTGGCGATGGTGGCGCGCTCGGGGGACCGGGCGCTCTACGAGAAGCTGCTGGAGAAGATGCCGGGGGAGCCGGATCCGGCGACACAGCGTCGCTACCTGATGGCGCTGACGTCCTTCGAGGATCCGGCGCTGGCGGACGAGGCGCGGAAGCTCTTCTTCACGGACAAGGTGAAGATGCAGGACGTGGCGAGCTTCGTGACGGGGCTGATGAGCAACCGGACGGGGCGGGAGGCGTGGTGGGCGGAGATGCAGAAGCGCTGGCAGGACGTGCTGGCGAGGACGGGCCGGGCGCCGATGCTGCTGCGTCGGGTGGTGGAGTCGATGGGGGCGCTGCGCGAGCGCAAGCAACTGGACGAGGTGCGCAAGCTGCTGACGGGGAGCCCGGTGGAGGAGGCGAAGCAGGCCACGGAGCAGACGTTGGAGAAGCTGGCGCAGGACGTGGCGTTGCGAGAGCGCGCCATGCCCGAGGTGAGCGCCTGGCTGAAGCGTCAGGCGTAGGCCAGAGCCTCATCCACCCCAGGACATCCGAGTCACAACCCCCACCGCGTCACAACCCCTCTCCCCTCGGGAGAGGGACGGGGTGAGGGTACCCGGACCCCGGCTTCCTACCCCTGGAGATCCAGATCGGAAGCCGAGTCCCCCTGCTCCACGGTGCCCCCGCCGCCGCGCAGCAGGGTGAGGTGGCGCACGATGGCGGCCTCGACGGCGAGCAGGCCTGGGAGGAAGAACCAGGGTCCGACGGCGTAGGGGCTCATGTTGAGCATGAACCACATCACGAGCCAGATGGCGGCGAGGATGAGCAGGAGCGGATGAAAGGCGGACAGGCCGCGGTGACGCACGCCGGAGCACGCGAGCAGCAACAGCGTGAACAGGGAATGCGTCGACAGCGGCATGTCTCCGCCGGAGAGCCCCGGGACCCGCAGGGTGCCCCGGGTCCACGGGAGCAGGAGGGCGAAGGTACACAGGACGACGCCGGCCACCACCCAGCGGTGCAGCCGGGGACCGGTGTCCTCCATGCCGTCCGAGTCCCCGTCCCTGTCCGCGAAGTAGCGCCAGCCCTGGTCGTAGCCGAGCACCGCGCCGGCCAGCATCCACACCAGCGAGATGGGGCCGAAGCCCAGCATCAGCACGGCGGACGTGCAGATGAGCAGGGCGAAGGTCTGCGCGATGCCCGGGTGGCGCGTGTCGCGGGGAAGGCTCGCGAGCGCCGGAGGCAGGGGGCGGACGGGCCGGGAGCCCGGCTCCTGGGCCTCGGGGGAGCTGATGAGGCGCCACTCGTTCACGGCGACGAGCGCGGCCCACGGCAGCACCACCACCGAGCCCAGGAACCCGATGCCCTGCACGAACGGAATCACCGAGAGCAGCAGGGCCAGCACCACGAGCCCCAGACCGAGCAGCGTCAGCGAGCCACCCGGCAGGTGCGAGCGCAGACGCGGGTCATCCAACACGCTCCGGAAGGCGGCGCCGACCTGTCCCACCACGCCGAGCACGGGGACGGACACCTTGGAGAGCACCTCCTCCAGCCGCTCGAAGGGAGAGGGAGGCGGAGGCTCCCACGAGGCGCCGTCCGCGAACTCGCCTCCGCCGTAGTCGCCGCCGTAGGACTCGCTGCCCGGGACCTCCTGGCCACACTCGGGGCAGAAGTACTGCACTTCATCGCCAAAGGGGTGGCCACAGCTCGAGCAGGAGTTCATGGGGGATCCGAAACGGGGCCCCCAGTCTAGGCCAGGGGAGGCCCGCGGCGGTACAGCCCCCTCCTCGTCGGCGGCGGCCTGGACGAGGTGGCTGGCATGACCGCGGGTGGAGCTCCACTCAGCCGGAGTAGCTCACGGTGCAGCCCTTGCCGTCGAAGATGACGAGCGTGCGGCGCCCGGGGCGCACCACCACCTCACAGCTCGACGGGCGCCCGGAGGAGATGAACTGCAGCGTGTAGCGGCCCGCCTTCACGTGCCCCTGGCCGCACGGAATCTCTTCGAACTCGTACCCGGGCACCTTCACCTGTCCCTTGACCCCCGGGGCCGGGCCGATGCGCAAGACCCCCTCGCCGGACAGCTCCTCCTCGGCGGGGGCGGGCGCGGGAGCGGGAGCCGCCGCCGCGTGGGCCTGCTCCCGGGAACGCTTGGACACCCGCTTCGAGGAGGCGGACACCACCGCCGCGGAGGGAGGAGGCTTGGGAACGGGCGCGGGCTCGGAAACAGGCTCGGACGCGGGCTCGGGAGCCGGAGCGGGCGCCTCGGCCACGGCCGTGGTGGGGACGGGCTCGGGAGCAGGCGCGGGCGCGCGCGTGGCCACGGGAGGAGGCACAGGCGCGGGCGGAGTCACCGGCGCGGGCGCCTGGCGCGTGAGAACGAAGGCACCTCCCGCGAGCGAGAGCACCAGCCCCACCACCACGCCCGCCACGGGTGCCCACACCTTGCGGCCCCCCGGGAGACTCCGCGCCGCCGGCGCACGCGAGGCCGTGGCGACCGAGGGCGCCGCGGGTCCGGTGCCACCGGGCCGGTTCCGGCGGGGGCTCGACTTCGAGACGGAGACGGACTCGCCCTCGGCGCGCACGTAGCCCGTGAGCGAGCCGGGGCCCACGGGCAGGCCGGCCGCGAAGGCGACGGACTCCAGCTCCTCGCGCATGGTGCGCGCGTCGGGGTAGCGCTCCTCGGGCTTCACGCGCATGGCGCGCTCCACCACGGAGACGAGGCCGCGCGGCAGCTCCGGGCACGCGCGCGAGAGCGGCTCCCACTCCCCCCGCACCAGCGCGGTGTTGCGCGAGATGAGGGTGGGGTACGCATCCAGCGGGCCCACGCCCGCGGCGAGCTGGTACAGGGTGACGCCCAACGAGAACAGATCGCTCCGCCCGTCGAGCACCTTGCCCTGGGCCTGCTCCGGCGAGAAGAAGCCCGCCTTGCCCTTGGTGGTGCCGGCGCGGGTGAGGTTGCGGTTGGTGGCCGCCTTGGCGATGCCGAAGTCGATGAGCTTGAGCGTGCCGCCAGCCGAGAGCATCAGGTTCTGCGGCGACACGTCCCGGTGCACCAGGTTGGGCCGCTCGTGCACGGCCTCGAGCGCGGCGCAGGTGGCGATGCCCACGGCCAGCAGCGCCTCGTCGGTGAAGCGCTCGCCACGCTGGCGCAGCACGCGCTCCACTTCCGTGAGCGACACGCCGGGCACCAGCTCCATGGCCATGTAGAGCAGCCCGTCCACCTCGCCCACCTCGTAGATGTGGACGATGTTGGGGTGGCTGAGGGTGCAGGCGGTGCGCGCCTCGTCGAGGAACATCTCGCGGAAGTCCTCGGACTCGGAGTACTCGGGGCGGATGACCTTCAGCGCGACGGGGCGGACGATGCCCCCGGTGAGGGCCTGCTCGGCGCGATAGACCTCGGCCATGCCGCCCTGGGCGAGGAGGCGGATGACGCGGTAACGGCCAACGGTGGTCCCAGGCTCGATGGAGGACAAGGCCCCCCGAGCCTATCACCACAGCATGTCTTGATCCTCGGTGACGCCGGGCACCCCGGACAGCCGGTGCGTCTGGCCGCCCACCCGGACGGTGCCCTCGAAGAGGCCGAGCGGCTGGGCGAAGTGGCTCACCACCACCTTGAAGTCGTGGTCTTCCCGGTGGACGTAGAGGGGCTGGAAGCGCAGGTCCACCGCGCCGTCCCCGGTCCGGATGCGCCAGGGGCTCATCAGCTCGCGCCGGTCGTACTCGAAGTGCGCGCGGCCGAGCGGGTAGAGCCGGGAGCCCAGCCAGAGGGCGTTCTCGTTGATGCCGGAGCTCTCGTTGAAGCCCTCGACGAGGTTGATGCCCACCGGCGTGCCATCCGCCAGCCTGCCCGCCAGGAAGGCCCACCGCCAGGCGGTATGCCGCGCGAGGTAGCCCTGGGTGTAGTCGGTGCCGCCCACGCCGCCGTCGAGCCGGAAGCGCTTGCCCCCGGCCTCGAGGCTGCCGAAGGCCAGCATGCCGCAGCGCTTCTGGGTGACGTTGACGAAGCCATCGCCCTCCACGGGGGCAATCACCGTGAGGGCGGGAGGGCCACCGGCCACGAGGAGGTCTCCATTCCACTGGAAGGACTGGAGGCTGCCGGTGCGCAACCGGCTCACGTCGACCTGGAGGTGGTAGCGCTCGTCGTCCTCGCCGCGGCGCGCCGTGAGCCGGCCGCCGAGGGTGCGGAACGAGGCCGTGAGCCCCGCGCCGGGCTTGTCGCCGACCTCGGCGAGCGGGCCGGGGGCACCGAGGAAGCTCACGTCACAGAGGGGCCGCTGCTCCTTGAGGTCGAGGGCGACGGCGAAGGCGTTGGCGGAGTAGCCCACGTCCACCACGGCGAAGAGGGCGAGCACCTCGGGCGTGGCGGCGAGGGTGTAATGCCAGCGCTTGCGTTTGAGCAACCGGGCGGGAGCCGCGGCGGGAGCCCACCGGCCCTTGAGCCGGGAGAGATCCACCTCGGGCAGCTCGCCCTGATAGGTACCGAACCGCGGTTCACCCGACGCCGTGGCCACGGAGGCGGGCGCGGGAAGGAGATCCAATTCTCGCTCCGGTGTCATTTCATGCCCAGGGTGGGCCTTCTCCTTCCCATCTGCCACCCGGCCCCCGGGTACGACGGATCACTCGCGCACAGAACGCCGCCGGGAGTGTACGGAGGTGGACCTTTCGCGATGGAGTCGAGCCCCCTCCGGGCTTCAAAACCGGTGGGGGGCATGGAGACATGTCCCTGGGAGGTTCGATTCCTCTGTCCTACCGACCCATTTCCCCTCTGAAAAAGGGCGTTTGAGGCAAGTGAGCCATCGGACGCAAGTGTTCGCCGGCGTTCGGGGGCGTCCGTTCGATTACGTCCCTTTTACGTCCCTGGCGATTGCGTCACCTGCTCATCACGGGGTGTAGATTTCGCTCTGAAGGTCGGGGTCACCGCCCCCCGTAATCAGCACCTGGCCCGATGACAACAACGTGGCCGTGTGGGTGCTACGGGCCGTGGCCATGTCCCCGGTGCTCCACCAGTTGCCCGTCGCCGGGTCGTACAACTCCGCGGAGCCCAGGTTCACCTGGCTCGAGCCCACCACCCTGGAGCCCCCCATCACCACCACCCTGCCCGAGGGCAACAGGACGGCCTGATGCGACATCCGGCGCAGGTTCATACTGCCCGTGGTCGCCCAGGTGCCAGCCACGGGGTCGTACAGCTCCGACGAGGCGAGCACGGTGCCTCCCGAATCCTGCCCGCCCATCACCAGCACCCGGCCCGAGGGCAACACGATCGCCGAGTGCGCGATGCGCGAGGTCTTCAAGCTGCCGGTGGCCGACCAGGTGCCGGCCGCGGGGTCATACAGCTCCGCCGTAACCACCGGGACACCACTGCCGTTGGCGCCTCCCACCACCAGGACCTTCCCCGAGGACAGCAGCACGGCGACCTGCTCGCCACGGGGTTTGGACAGGGAGCCGGTCGCCGACCAGGAGCCGGTCGCGGGCTCGTACAGCTCCGCCGTGGAGAGCACGCCGCCATTGTTGTCGTAGCCGCCCGCCACCAACACCTTGCCCGAGGGCAACACGGTGGCAGTGTGCGCATAGCGAGCCGTGCCCAGGCTGCCGGTGGCCGACCAGGTGCCGGCCGCGGAGTCATACAGCTCCGCCGTGGCGACCACGCCCCCACTGCCGTTGTAGCCGCCCACCACCAGCACCTTTCCCGAGGGCAACACGGTGGCGGTGTGGCGCTGGTGGACCCCGGCCAGGCTCCCGGTGGCCGTCCAGATACCGGCCGCGGGGTCATACAGCTCCGCCGTGGCGAGCGCTCCCGAGCCATTGGAGCCACCCGCCACCAGCACCTTTCCCGAGGGCAGCCGCGTGGTCGTGTGATTGTGACGGGCCGCGGCCAGGCTCCCGGTGCGCGACCAGGTCCCAGCGATGGGCTCGAACACCTCCACGCCGGCGGAGGCGTTGCCATCAGCACCGAGGCCGCCCGCCACCAGCACCCGGCCCGAGGGCAGCATGACGGACACGTGGCCCGAGTGAGCTCCGGCGGTGGTGGCGGTGGGCGTCCAGATTCCAGTCCCCGGCTCGTACACCTCCGCGCTGGACAGCGTGCCAGTGCCATTGGAGCCGCCCATCGCCAACAGCCGGCCCGAGGGCAGCAGTGTCAGGGTGGAACCCGCGCGGGCCTGGGACATGACACCGGTGGCTGACCAGGTGCCGTTCCCCGGGTCATACACTTCCGCGCTGGCCGTGGCCTTCCCGGCGCCATCCGTCCCGCCCCCCACCAGGACCCGCGCCGAGGCAATCAGCAGCACGGCGGCATGACCCGAGCGGGACGTGGACATGGAACCGGTGGCCGCCCAGGTGCGGGTGCTGGGGTCGAACACCTCGGCACTGGCGAGAGGGCCGCCGGGGCCCGAGCCTCCCGCCACCAACACCTTGCCCGAGGGCAGCCCGGTGATGGACGCGTCCATGCGCGCCGCGGACATGCTCGCGGTGGACGCCCAGGAGTTGGTCGCCGGCGTGTACAGCTCCGCGGTGGACGAGGCGCTGGTGCCATTCGAGCCGCCCATCACCAGCACGGTGCCCGTGGACAACAGGATGGCGGAGTGATGCGTACGGGTCTCGGACATGACCCCCGCGGAGCTCCAGGTGCCAGAGGCCGGGTCATACAGCTCCGACAGGGAGAGCACGCCACCGCTGCTCGTACCGCCCGCCACCAGCACCTTGCCATTGGGCAACAGGGTGGCGGTGTGGAACTGGCGGGCCGAGGCCATCCGTCCGCTCTCCTTCCAGGAGCCCGTGGCCGGATCGTACAGCTCCGAGGAGTCCAGAGGAGCGCCGCCCACGCTGCCACCCGCCACCAGCACCTTGCCATCGGGCAGCAGGGTGACGGAGTGACCACTCCGCGCCGAGACCATGCTGCCCGTGGCGGACCACTGGGTGCAGCGGATGGTCATCTGGAAGTCCTTGGAGAAGGAACGCCCGCGGGTATTGGTCACGACGACGGTGACGGTGGGCACCGGCACGCCCGCGGACGCGCAGGTGGGCGACGTCCAGGTGACGGCGCTGGAGGCCGCGTCACTCTCCGGCGTACCGAGGTGGCCGGCATTGGCCGACCAGGAGAAGCCCAGGACACCGCCCTGGGAATCGCTCGCCGACACGCGGAAGGTGACGGGCTCGCCCACGGTGGACTGGAACGCGGATTGGGAGGCCTCCCGGAGCTCCGGCGGGAGCCCCGTCTGCGTGCCCCCATCATCGCCTCCGGGCGTACCGGAATCGGCACAGGCCCCGGGATTCTGCTGACAGGAGTCCGCGGGCCCGTCCCCGGGATCGGGATTGCCGCAGCCGGACACACAGCCCAACAACAACACCACGACGACGAAATCCTTGAAGAATTTCACGATTCCCCCTCGTGACGAACAGCACTCCGTCTGCCTCTACACCGGGCGCGAGCGCCCCAGCTACCCGGCTCGGGACAACTCCTCGCGCAAGAAGAAGCTCATGTTCATGGCCGCACCCTTCACCTCGGGCACCGGGTCCACCATGGCCGCCTGGAGCAGAGCCCGCAGCTCCGCATCCACTCCCCCGCCAGGGAGGATCCGCGTCGAGGCGGACAGCGCGAGCGCGTGGAGCGCCTGCACCCGGTACTCATCGAACCGGCTGGAACGCAGGGCCAGACGGGCCAGCTCCGGCGGCAGATAGGCGAGCATGGAGCCTGTCCCAATGGCCATTTCCGCGGCATCCGCGCCCGAGAAGTAGAGACAGCCCACGTCCGAGCCCTCGGGAGAGAGGAAGGTCATCCGCCCATCGAGCTCGCGAGCCCGCAGCTCCACCCACCGCGTGTCTCCCTCGCGAATCTCCTGGACCCGCTCACAGACGGACTCGAGGTGCTCCAGGAGCGCATCGAGCGGCGGGCTGCGCTGCATGAACGGAAGCGCCAGGCGCAACTCGGGCTCGGGGGCGGCTTCCGCGGGCTCCACCGCCTCGGACGTGCCCTCCTGCCGCTCGGCCCGCGCGAGGAAGTCCTCGAGCACCTGGCGCTCCCTTGCCTCCGTCTCGGCCTCGAGCAACTCACGGATGTGCCGCCGGGCTCCCGGGAGCTTCCCCACCAGTTCGATGAACAGGGCACGCCACCGCAGTTCCCGGTCGGCATCACCCCGGACGAGGCGGGTGGTGTGCTCGACGTGGGAGTCACGACAGGCGCCGCCCTCCTCCGCCAGGTAGAGCTGCGAGAGAACCTGGAGCGAGTTCACACGGACCTGCCTGTCCGGGCCCGCACGGGCCCCGAGGTGGAGCAGCCCGGCCGGGATGAACTGGAGGACCGTGACGAGACTCATCGCCACGTCGATGCGATCCGGCCCCGAGAAGTACGCGCACCCCATATCCGCCAGCTCACGCGAGCGCGTCAGGGTCACCGAACTCACGAAGCCCGGGTCGCGCGACTCACACTCGAGGACTTCCAGATCGCCCTTCTCCCGGCGGTTCTCGAGCGTCAGATTCCCCACCCGCAGCCGCTCCTCGAATTCGGGTTCATCCAGCTCGCCCTGGTATGTGAAGGCCAGGCGCAGCGAGGGCCAGAGCTGCTTCTCCATCTCCATCATGTCGCTCCCTTCCTGGAGTGGGAACTCTCGTACATCTCGGCCAGCTTGTCCTCGATGACCTTCACGGCCGTATGAAGCTGAGCAGGTGCCAGGAAGACGTGCTTGCCCTTGTCGAGCTGGGACTCCTTCTGGAACTTCACCCCGAGCTCCTCGAAGAGCTTCTTCGCCGCACCATCGAAGAGCGCCGCGCCGTGCTTGCGGTAGGCCTCCATGAAGCCCTCGATGGCATGGGGGTACACGTCGGTCTTGAAGGCGTCGGCGGCTTGTTGGGCATTGGTTGCATTCAAGAGACCGGAGACACCGAATGCCCAGGCCGCGGCCGCACGTGTCATCTCCACCTGGAAGAGCAGCCGGCACTCGGCGACGAGCTGGTTCTGGTCCTTGTAACGCTTCTTCACCCTGCCCGCCTCGTCCCGTTCCTCCGAGAGAAGGAACTCGTTCTCCTTGCGCTCCTTGCTGGGCAACCTCAGCAGCACCTGATTCTGGTGGAGCGCCTGGAGCAGCTCGGCGGCGAAGGAGTCCTTGGCCTTCGGGAGGGTCGCGCGGATCTCCTCGTAGGTCCCCAGCGCGCTCACGAGCGTGCCTCGGAAGGAGGAAACGAAAGCAGGGGTGTACTCCTTCTTCACCGGGGTGCGGGACGGCGTGTTCCTCGCGGCCTCGAAGGGCCCTTGGCTCGCCGAGAGACGCGACGAGCGCTTCGACCTGGACGGACGCTTGTCCTTCTCCACCTCCGGCTGTTGGGTCACCGAGGCCTGCTGCTGCGCCAGCTTCGCCTCGTGCTCGGCATCTCGCAGTTCGACGGCCGCGGCATCCTTCTCGATCTGATGGCGGATCTCCGTGGAGATGTCGAAGACGGTCTTGCCCTTCCACCCCAGCTTCTCGACCTCGGCCCTCTTCTCGTCCGCCAGCAGGGAGACGGCCCGCTCGACGAGCTCGCCCGCGCCCACCCGCTTGACGCTCGCCACCTGGCCAGCGGCCGCGGCGGCCTCCTGGAGGTGCCCGGTCGTCTCCGAGACCGCCGCTTCCCGGGTGTTCTTGGAGCGGCCCTGCAGATGGCCGCTGAGGGTGTCCTCCGCGGCTTTCGCCTTCTGGCTCAACACGGCCATCTGGTCTTCCACGCCCTTGGGCGGAGGAAGGATCGTCTGAGCGTCTCCCTGCGCCTCGAACTGCTTCCGCAGGGCGGCCATCTCCTCCGTCACGAGTCCGCGGCTGGCCCCCGGCACGAGCCCGAAGATGGGGCCGCTGCCCATCACATAGGCCGTCTTGCCCTGCGATGAGCGCTTCACCGAGAGCTCGCCCGCGCCCGCCGCTCCGGCATAACGCGCGCGGATGGTGAGCTCGGCGTCACCGACGTGCTCACCGAACATCTCGTAGAGCTCGGAGAGGATCGACGCCAGCGAGCGCTCCTCGGCGAGGATCTTCGCCGTCTCCGCGGCACTCGCCTTGTCCATCTTCTCGCGGTGCTCGCGCACGAGCGCGTCCGCGTCTCCGTTCAATCCCGTGCTGAGCACCCTCGCCTTGCTGAGCAGCTCCCGGGCCCGGTTGCGGGTGTGGTAGTCCGAGAAGTACCCCACGCCCTCGCCTCCCGCGTGACTGCCCTCGAGCCTTTGGGCGAAGTCGTCGAGCCGGGTTCCGAGGGGAGTCGGAGTGGACGCGACCATCAGGACGGCATCGCCGCCCTTGACGACGAAGTACATCCGGTGCGCCTCCCTGCCCCCGGTGAAGGAGACGGGCTCGCCGACGGAGAGCTCGCCCTTCTCGCCGCCGGAGAGCTCCGCGAGCTGCCGCAGCATCCCCACCAGCCTGTGCTCGTCCTTCTTGAGCTGGGCATCGGCCTGCTGGAGCGCCGCCTTGTCCCCCTTGCCCGAGGCCACGCGATCGGCGTGCTGATCGATCGCCGAGGCCAGCGCCCGGGCCTCGCCTCCGAGCCCATGGGCTTTCTGCTGCTCCTGCTTCGGGTGGTTGCCGCCCACCTTGCGCTCCTGGGAGGCAATCCAGGAGGCGGCGCCCTGTTGCGGAGCCGCGATCAGGAGGGTCGCGCTCTTGCCCTTCACCTGAATCCAGAGCCGGTACGACTCGCCCTTCGCGTCGAAGCGGACGGGCTCGCCCACCTGCCCGGGAGTTCCCGTTGCATCATCCTTGCCCGGCTTGCCCTTGACCGGCTTGTCCCTACCGGGCTTCTCCTTACCCGCCTTGCCCCCCTTCTTGCCACCTGGGGCGGGCGCCTTCGCGGGGGCCGCGTCCTTCTTGCCCCCCGGCTTGCCACCGGCCGGAGCTCCCGCCGCTCCGCCTTCGTTCCACTTCGCCGGCTTGTGGTCCTCGCCGCCCTTGCTCTTGCCCGGCGCGCTCTGGCTGAGCAGGTCGCTCATGAACCTGCCGCCGTCGAACTCCACCTCCGTGAACTTCACCTCGGGCCACTGCTTGGAGCCCAGCACGTGCTCCACGTCCGCCCCGATTCCGAACTCTCCCGGCAGCGGGTACTCCAGGCTCCCCAGCGGCCACGTCCACTTGTCGTCCGGCAGCGGCGACCACCAGGGGCTGTCCACCTCGACGAACAAGTCGCCCCCCAGCCCCAGGAAGGGCTGCGCCGCCAGCTCCATGTGGCCCTGGATGTAGAACTCTCCCGCCGCTCCCGCCTTCTGCCGGTAGCCGATGATGGGCGTGGCCTCCACGTAGCCTCTCACTCCCGCCAGCGCCCACACTCCCACGCCCGCCTTGATGTCGTGGCCGAGCAGCTCGACGCCCACGCCCCCCTCGGCCCGCAGCCGCAGGCCCGCGAACGCCGAGATGTTCAGCGTCGCCTGCAGGTTGAGCTCCTTGTCCACCTGCTTGTCCGTCGAGTACTGCCCCGACAACTTGATGTTGTAGAGCTTGCCCGGCCCGATGGTGGCCAGCGCCTCCAGTCCGACGTTGGCGAACACGAACACGTTGCCCACCACCGGCAACCCGTAGGCCGCTCGCGCCTCCACCTTCAGCAGGCTCTTCGTCCACTCCTTCTGCTCGAAGAGGATGATCTCCTTGGGCGGAGCAATCTCGCCCTGGACGGTGGCCTCGCCCTGGCTGTTGACGACCACCTTCGCCTTCCCCGTGAGCCACTCCGTCAGCGAGAAGTCCAGCTCACCCCAGCCGCAGAGGGCCCGGGGCCCGGGCTTCGCCGCGATGGGCGTGGCCGCCGGACCCCCCCCCCGCCTCCGACCCTCCCGCGACACCCGCGCCGTCCTGCCCCGGCAACTCCCCCGCCCGCGGAGGCTTGCGGGTGATTTCCCGCGCCGTTTGCGCGTCCGTGGCCACCAGCGTGATGGAGCCCTTGAGCCGATCGCCCGCGTACCCGGCGGTGCCCTGGATGTCCAACACGCCCCGCCGCAACCGGGCATCCACTCCACCCGACACCTTGCCCACCCCCACTTCCAGGTGCGCCTCGCCGGACAGGCCGGTCTCGGGGCTGTAGTTGACCTCGAGCTTGCCGGTCGAGGCGCCCGGGAGCTTCACCTCGGCGGAGCCACTGAAGGAGACGTGATCTCCCTCCACGCTGAAGCTGCCCGAGCCCTCCACGAAGCCGCCGAGCGTGAAGCGCAGTGACTCCGCCCCGAGCGTCAGCGAGCCCCCCTCGAGGGCATTCACCTTGGTCCCCACCGACACCTTCGACAGCCCCGCCCAGCCCAGGGCCTCGGGACTCTTCTCGATGGCGCGGAAGAGGGCCGAGTCCCCCTTGGGGACGGCACGCCCGGGCGCTCCCACCGCGGCGCGGCCGGTGATGACGTTGTTCTCGATGCGCACCACCAACACCAGCGAGTCGCCGAGCACGCCCGCCAGCGGGCCCACGGCCAGGGGCAGGGCTGCACCCTCCCCCCGCGTCTTGTATCCGTCCGCGGTCTCTTCCAGCTCCAGCTCGCCCACCGCGAGCCCGGGCAGGCGCGCCGTCACCTTCCCCTCGGAATCCGGAGCGATCGCCGCCGGATCCACCCGCCCCTTGCCCAGATCGATCTCTCCCGCCGCCTCGCTCCTCAGATAGAGGGGGAGCCGCGGCTGCTCGCCCGGGCGCCGCGCCGGACCCGCGCCCACGGACGCCTTGCTCCGGGCCTTGGTCTCCGAAGACCTGGCCCCCGCCGGCTCGGGTCTATTGACAGCCTTGAAGCTCATCTCCACTCCTCATGAAGACTCTTGCAATGCCTGTCATTGCCCACTCCCCGCCCGAGACCCACGAGCGTACACCCCGGGTCTGACATGGGGGCCCACGCGAGGGGACCGGCTCCCCCAGAAGTCAAACGCCATGCCCAACCCCAGACATGGGATCTCCAACGCCCGGGGTCTCGAACTCCCAATGACTCCCAAGGTGATAATGATTCCACGTATTGAAATCCAATGAAGACTCACGTACGGTGTTTTCGCTTTCGTCGGGAGAAGACCCGGCACGGTTGGGTTTGCTCATTCCGTGGCCGGGGGGACATCATGGCGAATCTCCTTGCAATTCATTCCATAGGCGAATCCCTCGTCTCCTATTTCGCGCACGCCTGGCAGGCGCTGCCCCAGGAGCAGAAGGACACGCTGCTCTCCGGCGCGGACCCGGTCTTCTCGCTCGTGTCGAGCCGGGAGTTGGGGGGCGGGCCCACCGCCTCCGAGCCCACCGCCAGCCGTCCGGCGCTGACGCTCTCTCTCTATCGTGTGATGATGAATGAGCACCTGCGGAATCAGCCATACACGGGCAGCACCTCGGGTGAGCCCCCACCGCTCGCGCTCGATCTGCACTACCTGCTGACCGTCTGGGCGGACAACGCCCGGGACGAGCACCGCCTGCTCGGCTGGGCCATGCACCAACTCCATACCCATCAGACGCTCAGCGCGTCGGATCTCAACGAGGACGGAGGGTGGAGCTCGGGAGAGATGATCCAACTCATTCCGGCGGAGCTGAGCAACGAGGACCTGATGCGCATCTGGGATGCCTTCCAGCGCCCCTATACCCTCAGCATCTCGTACATCGCGCGAGTGGTCCGGATCGACGTTCCTCCCAGCACCCCGAGCGGCAGGCCGGTGGTGGCGCGGCGGCTCTCCTTCTCCGGCACGGGAAGTGGCGCATGAGCCTGGAACGACTCGACAGCCGGGCCCTGGCCGCCATCCGTTTCCTCGACGGGGAGACCGGTCAGCCCCTCACCGGCCCCCTCCACGTCTCCGGCAATGGCATCCGGGTGGTGCGCAACCCGTCGGGCCTGTATGCCTTTACGGCGGCCCCCGGCTTCGAAAGCTACACCGCCCGGTTCGAGGCGCCGCCCGAGCCAGCCCCGGCCACCCTTCCCGTGACCGTCGTGGATCCCAGCGGGCGTCACCTCCCGCGCGGGTTCACGCTCGAGCTGCCGCGTGACGCGTCACTGGGGCCCGAGCACCCCGAGCAGTCCGTGTTCGCACCGGTGGACGTGCGGATGTACCTCGCGCCCACGGCCCGGCGCGCGCCGGGCAGCGCCGTGGTGCGACTGTCCCTCAGGGATGGCCAGGACAACCCGCTCGCCCGTGTGGTCATCCGCCTCCGGGTCGCCATCCCGGACAAGCCCGCCGTCGAGGGGCTGGGTCTCTCGGATGAGCGGGGGGAGGTGCTGCTGCTCGTCCCGCGTATCCCCATCATCCGGTGGGGCCAGCAAGAGGGCGACGCGCTGATCCACACCACGTTCCCCGCGACGTTGGAGTCCGCCATCGCTCCGAGTGTCGCGGGTCTGCCGGCCCCGGACATGCCGGCCCCGAGCTTCACGCCGCTGCCTCAAACCCTCCAGGTCGCCTCCGGCCTGGAGATCCACCGTCGGATCCAGATCCCGACCTCATAGAGGGGGTTCACGTGCCCGAATACCTCGCACCCGCTGTCTACGTCGAAGAGCAGAGTTTCCGCGCCAGGTCCATCGAAGGGGTGAGCACCAGCACCACCGGCTTCGCGGGACCGACGCTCACCGGTCCACACGGAGCCACGCCGGAGCTCATCACGAGCTTCGCGGACTTCGAGCGCATCTACGGAGGGCTGGACGACCTGGACTTCGGTCCCGGCGGCCGCGCCACCAACTACCTGGCGCACGCGGTCCGGGCCTACTTCAACGAGGGCGGCTCACGTCTCTACGTGTCGCGCGCGGTGCCCCTGGGCGCGGCGAAGGCGGTGGCGGAGATCAACGGCGCGGCGCGCTTCACCGCGCGCTTTGCCGGCAAGGTGGGCAACGGCACCATCACCCTCGAGCCCGTGCTGAGCCCCGCGACCATCCGGGGCATGGACAGCGCCCCGCTCGGCTCGGTGCTGCTCGGGGACGCGGCGCCCGCACTGCTCCAGGGCAGCGGGGCGGCCCCCTTCAACCTCTCGGCCAGTGACACGCTCCAGCTCACGCTGGGCGAGGCCCCGTCCGACGAGTCCGTCTCCATCAAGCTGGCCGTGGGCAAGGCCGAGGCCACCGTCATCGGCTCCTTCTCGGGAACGGGCTCGAGCCCCACCCAGGTGGAGCTCGTCCTCAGCGGCATCGCGCAGCCCGCCATCGAGCTGGCCGCCAACCTGTCGGCCCAGCAGGTCGTCGACGCCCTCAACAGCCAGCTCCACGGCGGCTACGCCCGGCTGGACGCGGCCGCGCTGATCCTCGGGGCCTATGTGCCCTCGGCGGGGGCGCGCGTCTCCGTGGTGGTGAAGAAGAACGAGGCGCTGGGCGTCACCGGCACGGTGGGCGCCGCCAACGTCACCAGCCTCACCTCGGTGTCGGTGGAGGAGCTGGACCAGGCGCTCCGCGGCGCGGGCATCCGGGCCACGTCCGTCAACGGCAAGGTGGCCCTGCGCACCACGCGCATGGGCGAGACGGCCCGGCTCACGTGGGGGGGCGGGACGGACCCCATGGGCCTGGGCGCCCAACCCGCCATCGGCGCGGGCAGCGCTCGCACCTACCTCAAGACGGCCTCGGGGTGGATCGACGAGAGCCACGCCGCCGCCAGCGGGCTGCCGCTCGACAAGGACGCGCCCGTGGGCAACTTCGTCACGCTGCTGGTGCGCACCCGCGACGGCGCCGGCCGCGAGGCGAGCTACGAGGGCGTGGGGTTGGATCCCCAGCACCCCCGGTGGATCGGCGGCGTGCTCTCGGAGGAGCCGAGCCGTCAGTCCGAGGCGCTCCAGCGGCTGTACGCCATCCAGTTCGACGGCACCCCGGCGGACGGTCTGGCCATGTACGGCGCCCTGTTGGACCTGGGCCAGCCCCGTACCTTCACCCTCGAGGACGGCGGCGACGGGAGCGCCCCGACGGCGGCCGAGTACGAGGCCGCGCTCGCCGTGCTGTCCGGCGTCGAGGACATCTCCATCATCGCCGCGCCGGGCTCCTCGGCCCATGGCGACACCACGGCGCGGGGCGTGCGCAACGCGCTCATCTCCCACGCCGAGAAGCGGCGCGCGTACCGCGTGGCGGTGCTGGACACGCCTCCGGAACAGGGCGCCACCCAGGCCCGTGCCTGGCGAGGGGAGATCGACTCGAAGCACGCGGCGCTCTACTACCCGTGGGTGGTGGTGGCCAATCCGCTGGCCCGGCCGGGCGACGAGCGCATCCCCAAGGAGATCGCCCTGCCGCCCTCCGGCTTCATCTGCGGCATCTACGCGCGCAATGACGCGGAGCGCGGCGTCTTCAAGGCCCCGGCCAACGAAGTGGTCCGCGGCGCCCTGCGCTTCGAGACGGACATCCACTTCGCGCAGCAGGAGGTGCTCAACCCGCTGGGCATCAACTGCCTGCGCTTCTTCCCGGGCCGCGGCTACCGCGTCTGGGGCGCGCGCACCGCGAGCTCGGATCCCGAGTGGAAGTACGTGAACGTCCGGCGCTACTTCAACTTCCTGGAGCGCTCCATCGACGTGAGCACGCAGTGGGCCGTCTTCGAGCCCAATGGCGAGCGGCTGTGGTCCAACATCCGGGAGATGGTCGCCAGCTTCCTGGAGACGCAGTGGCGCTCGGGAGCCCTGCTCGGCAGCGACCCGAAGCAGGCCTTCTTCGTCCGCTGCGACCGCAGCACCATGACCCAGGACGACCTCGACAATGGCCGCCTCGTCTGCCTGGTAGGCGTGGCCGTGGTGAAGCCCGCCGAGTTCGTCATCTTCCGGATCGGCCAGAAGACGGCTGACGCTCGCAATTAGGGGAAAGGAATACACACATGAGCACGCGTCCCACGCCGTACGGCGCATTCAATTTCGAGATCAGTTTTGGCGGTGACTCCTTCGGCGGCTTCTCCGACGTCTCGGGGTTGAACACCGAGTTCGCCATGGCCGAGTACCGGGAGGGAACGGACACGAAGAACCACGTGCGCAAGGTGCCCGGCATCTACAAGACGGGCGATGTCACGCTCAAGCGCGGTGTCATCAACTCCCAGGTCGTCTGGAGTTGGATCGAAGCCGTGCGCAGCACGGGCGTGCAGGGCCGCAAGGATTACGTCCTCATCACGCTCCTGGACGAGACGCGCACCCCGGTGCAGTCGTGGAAGCTGCTCAACGTGACGCCCATGAAGTACACGGGGCCCACGCTGGCGGCCAAGGGTGGCGGTGATGTCGCGATGGAGGAGCTGGTGCTCTCCGCCGAGGACATCCTGGCCGGCTTCCCGAACGTGGCCTGACCTGGCGCTTCGCACGCACACGAGAGGGAACTGGGATGAACGGCCTCGTCTTCGAAGCCAATGCCCGCGCTCCGGTGAGCGCACCCGAGCGCGCGGATGTCGCCTGTTTCGTGGGCTTCGTCCGCCGCTCCGGCGCGCCCCTTCCGCCGGAGATCCAGCAGTGGCTCCTCGAGCAGGGTTGGGGCAAACCCCTCGCCCTGGACAACGTCCCGGTGCCCATCGAGCGCTGGAGCGACTTCGCGCGGCTCTTCGACTCGGAGGGCACGTACCTGGGCGCCGCCGTCCGCTCCTTCTTCGCGCAGGGCGGACGCAAGTGCTACGTCGTACGCGCCGCCGAGCCCTGGCCCACGAAGGCCAGCCGTGACCTCCGGGCCACCTGGCCGGACAAGCTGCTCCCCGGCACCGGGGAGCAATTCGAGGCCTCGCCCCGGGATCGCACCACCTGGAAGGGAGCGGCGCACCTCTTCGGGCTGCCGGACGTGTCGTTCCTCTGCGTGCCGGACCTCGCCGCCGCGCTCGCGGTGGACGCCGAGCCCCTGCCGCCTCCCGTCCAGGTCCCGGCCAGCCCGGAGGTGTTCGTCGACTGCACCGAGCAGCCCCCGCGGCCGGGGGAGGCGCTCACCTCCACGCGGGCCGCGCCCCGCTGCGACGAGGCCGGCTACGAACGCTGGTCGCGCTTCCTCGTGCGGCTGAAGACACTGCTGAGCCGCCACGTCCGCGAGGTGCAGCTCGTGGCGGCCATCCCCCTGCCGGGCATATTCGAGGAGACGCCCTACCGCTTCCTGCTCGAGAGGGGCCATCTCCAACGTTTCCAGAGCGCCTTCGTGCAGCTCGTCTATCCGTGGGCCCGCACGCCCGGCTCCGGTGCGTTGCCCGAGGGACTCGAGAGCCCCGAGGGCCTGCTCACGGGCGTGCTCGCCCGCAACGCGCTCCTGCGCGGCACCTTCCGCAACGCGATGAACCTGGAGCTGGCGGACGTCCAGGACCTATTCCCCCTCATGGCCCGGGGCACGCTCTCCACGCCGCCCCCGGTGGTGCTCGCCGGGGGGACGGTGCGCCCTTTGCTGGAGCGGGTGTCCATGCTCGGGCCGTCGCCCGGTGGCCTTCGCGTCCTCTCCGACGTCACCACGAGCCCGAGCGAGACCTGGCGGCAGGCCGGGGTGAACCGGCTCCTGTCCGTGCTCCTGCGCGCCGCCCGGCGGGTGGGCCAGGACGTGGTGTTCGAGCCCTCCCAGGCGCGCACCTGGCTCGCGCTGGTGTACCGGCTCGAGGCCGTGCTCGTCCGGCTCTGGGAGGTGGGCGCCCTGCGCGGCACGAACGCGCGCGAGGCGTTCCAGGTCCGCTGCGACCGGACCACCATGACCCAGGACGACATCGATGCGGGACGGCTGGTGGCGGAGGTGGAGTTCGACGCCGCGGCGGCGATCGAACGCCTCCACGTGATCCTCACCGTGGCCGAGGAAGGCGCCATCTCGTTGCGCACGGAGGGCTCACCATGAACCAGCCCGGCACCCCGCCGATGGATCCCCTGTTCGCGTTCCGCTTCGAGGTCTACTTCCAGGAGGCGCCCCTGCCCAAGGGCGTCGGAGGGACGCTGAATCCTCCACTCGCGGGCGCCTTCTCCGAGTGCACGGGCCTGGAAGCCACCATGGAGCCCAAGGTCATCAAGGCCGGTGGGCTGAACCTCGGCGCCATCCAACGGGCCGGCCCCGTGACGTTCGCGACGGTGGTGCTCAAGCGCGGCATCTCCCGCGACGGCAGGCTCTTCAAGTGGTTCGAGCGCGTCGCCAGCGGGGACTACGGCCACCGCTGCACGGTGAGCATCCAGCTCAAGGCACTGCCCGAGCCGCCCGGGACGGAGCAGACCGTGGTGCTCGCGTGGAGGTTGGAGCGGGCCCTGCCCATCAAGTTCAAGGCCGCGGATTTCAACGCCAGGGCCACCGACGTGGGCATCGAGGAGCTGCACCTGGCCCACGAGGGGCTCTTCCTCGAAACCCTGAACACGAAGGGAGGATGACACGATGACCGCGCCCAAGAAGACCGCCGAGTTCCGGATCAAGCGCACGAACAAGATCATCCCGGCGCACTTCAACCCGGCCACGCTCTCGCTCACCCTGTCCACCCGGCTCGGAGAGAGCAAGGGCAAGAGCAAGAAGAACGGGGGCTCGCAGGTCGTCAACGAGGGCTCGGCGAAGCTCTCGGTGGACCTCGTCTTCGACACGACGGACACGCTCGAGAACGTGTGCGACAAGACGGTGGAGATCGCGCGCCTGCTGGGCGAGAAGAACCAGCCGCCCCCGCAGGTCACGTTCGACTGGGGCGCCTTCAGCTTCACCGGCATCGTGGACTCCTACAAGGAGACCCTCGAGTTCTTCTCGGTGGACGGCGTGCCGCTGCGCTCCACGGTGTCGCTCGGCATGACGAAGGACGAGGACATCTTCTCCCGCGGAGAGGCCAACACGAAGGCCGCCGGCTGGAGTGACACCGGAGACACCACGGGCCCCGCCGAGGTCAGCGCCCCGCAGCTGGGAGGCTCCACCACCACGACGGCCACTCGGGGAGGAGCTCCCGAGGCCGGGCGCGCCATCGCGGCCCAGAACGGCGAGGAGAGCATGCGCTTTCCACGCTCGCCGACGCTCACCGTCGATGCGCCGGCGGCGCTCGCCCCTCCCGCGGGCTTCGGCGTCACGCCCGGCGGCGGCGCTTCTCCGGGCGGCGCCCCCGCGGCCCTCTCCGCCTTCGCGGGGTTGAGGACGCCTTCCGCCACGCTCACCCAGCGGCTCGATCCCCGCCGGCTCGCGAACCGCGTGGAGACCCACACCCACGCCACGGATGACGGTGCCCTCTTCGAACTGGGCGGGCGGATGAGGACACGGGGCTCGCGCCTCGGTGGGAGCACCCGGGCGCGCATCCGGTTCGAGGAGGAATGAGCGATGGGCATCGTCTCGATTGGCGAGGTGGTTGGCAGCGTGCAGGGGGAGCCCGGAGAGCCGGAGCAGCCCTCCATGGAACAAGCGCCCCCGGAGCAGCAGGCCGCCACGTCGCGGCCCCCCCATGCCGAGGACGTGCAGCGGGAGTTGCGGATGAGGGCGTGGCGCCGGACGAGGCTTCACGCGGACTGAGGACGGAAGCCCATGCCCGAGAGCAAACTGAGCCATTCGCGCATCTACTCCGCCCAACCCACGGTGCGGATCAACGGCCGCGCCTCCGACAAGGTGAAGGAGCTCCTCAACTCCATGCGCCTCACGGAGTCCGAGGGCGGCATGTCCTCGCTCGAGCTGCGTCTGGAGAACACGGCGCGCTTCGAGGATGGCCAGGTCGGCCTGGCCTTCGAGGACGAGGCGATCCTCCGGCTGGGCGCGTCGATCGCCATCTACGCCGGTGACGAGAACGCGCCGCGGGAGATCTTCCGCGGGCTCGTCACCGGGCTGGAGGCGAGCTTCGAGGGAACGGAGGGACCCGAGCTGCTCGTGCTGGCGGAGGACGCGCTGCAGCGGGCGCGGCTCGCGCGGCGCACCCAGGTGCACGAGGACGTCGGCATCGACAGTCTGGCCCGGGAGCTGGCCACCCGGCTGGGCATGCGCCCCGTCATCACCGGCTTCTCCGAACGCATCGGCACCCAGGTGCAGCTCAACGAGAGCGACCTCGCCTTCCTGCGGCGCCTGCTCTCCGCCCGCGATGGGGATCTGCAGGTGGTGGGAGAGGAGCTCCACGTCTCCCCGCGCCAGGACGTGCGCCGGGGCGCGGTCGAGCTGGAGCTGTACAGCCAGTTGCGGCGCGCGCGCGTCACCGTGGACCTGGCCCACCAGGTGACCGAGATCACCGCCTCCGGCTGGGACGCGCGCGCGGGCCAGCGCGTCTCGGGCCAGGGCACCGGAACGAGCCTCGGGCCCGGTGCGGGCCGGCGTGGCGCGGACCTGCTGCGCGAGACGCTCGGGGCTCGCTCGGAGCACCTCGGGAACATCCCCGCGATGACGGACGAGGAAGCGCGGGCCATCGCCTCCGCGGCCTTCGATCAACGCGCCCGCCGCTTCGTCTGCGTGGAGGGCACCTCCGAGGGCCATCCCTCCCTGCGCGTGGGCACCCACGTCACCCTCCGGGGATTGGGCCGCCGCTTCGACAACACCTACTACGTCGTCCGCGCCTGCCATCGCTACGCCCTGACGCACGGGTACGAAACCGACTTCGAGGCCGAGTGCGCCTTCCTGGGAGCCCCCTGATGCAACCCCTGCCCACTCCTCCCTCGGCGCCGAACCTCGGCGCACTGCACGGCACCTATCTGGGGCGCGTCATCTCGGTGGAAGATCGCGAGGAGCTCGCCCGCGTCCAGGTCCGCCTGGTGAGCACACCCGAAGCCGTGGGAGATGCCGACGCCGCCCTCTGGGCCCGCGTCTCCGTCCCCATCGCCGGAGGCGGCCGGGGTGCCTTCCTCCTGCCGGACGTGGGGGACGAGGTCGCCGTCGTCTTCGTCAACGGAGATCCCCGCCAGC
Source organism: Archangium sp. (assembly GCF_057119385.1). NCBI lineage: Bacteria > Pseudomonadati > Myxococcota > Myxococcia > Myxococcales > Archangiaceae > Archangium > Archangium sp. The sequence goes on from NZ_DBNGVP010000003.1 coordinate 26,917, forward strand.
CGCTCGTCATCGGCGGGCTCTGGAACGGCACCGACCGCGCTCCCGAGCAGCTCGGCGGAAACAAGCAGCGAGTGGACCGCTACACCCTCACGGGCCGGCGCGGCAGCCGCATCGCCATCGTCGAGGAGACGGACGGACAGGCCACCGTGACGCTCTCCACGCCCGGTGGGCAGCGCGTCACCCTCACGCAGACGAGTGGCGGGCAGCTCACGCTCGAGGCGGCCGGCAACAAGGTCACCCTGGACACGAAGGGCGTCAGCATCGAGACGCCCCTCACGGTCAAGGTCTCCGCCAGCCGCGTCCAGGTGAGCGCCGCCCAGGTCCAGGTGGACGCGGCCATGTCCACCTTCTCCGGCATCGTCAAATGCGACGTCCTCCAGGCCACCACCGTCGTGGCCGCGACCTACACGCCCGGAGCTGGAAACGTATGGTAGGCGATCACCCCATCATCTTCCGCGGCCTCACCTTCGACGCCGGGAGCGGCCGCCCGATGCCCGCGACGGACAACCGTCCGGTGCTCGTGGAGCGCACCGACGAGGACTTCGTCCAGGCGTTCCTCGAGGAGTTGGCCAGCGACGAGGGCCGCAAGCGGCTGGCCAGGACGGTTCGCAACGCGGGTGAGCGGGCCCAGGGGCTCAAGCTGCACCAGCCCGTCCACCACTCCTTCCACCTGGCCGTCTTCGAAGCCGCGTGCGACACCTTCGGTGAGCCCCGGTTGGAGCCCTCGCGCATCGAGAGCTGCGGACTCGTGGTCCGGCGGCTCGGCTCCAGCGCGGGCCGGAGCGAGGCGTGGATGAAGCGCGGGGGTGAGGTGCGCGGCTGGGTGCCCCTGGCGGATGCACGCGAGCAGGACAGGGATCCCGATCCAGCGCGCCGGGGGGCCGCGTACCCCGCCGGCCATCCCGAGCTCGAGGCCTTGCTGGAGAACACGCTCGGCGCCCCCGAGCCCCTGGAGGAGAGCGTCTCCCTGCTCTTCGTGGCGCCCCCGCACGTGTGCGCCGCCGCGCGCCGCACCATCCTCTACGGGCTGGTGCCCGTCTCCAGCTCCGAGGCCATCTCCGGCGAGGTCGCCCAGGCGATGCGCTACGAGGAGGACGAGCTGCGCCTGATGCTCGCGCCCTACTTCGCCGCCAACACTGGCGTGAGCCTGGAGGGCATCGCGAACAAGCGCTACTCCATCCGGTACGCCGACGAGCTGCGCGCGGATCCGGCGCTCTCCGGAGGCGCGGTCTCGCAGGCCGAGCAACGGCTCGAGCAGTTCGCCCAGATGCTGCGCAAGCTGGTGAGCGTCTTCAACGCCTTCGAGCACGCGGGCCTGCACGCGGCGCTCAACCGCATCCCGTGCGAGCACGGCACCGCGCCCCAGAAGCGCCCGCTGGGAGACGTGCTCGCGGAGGCCGTCGATGTCTTCGTCCTCGAGAAGCCGGACAAGACGTTCCTCATGCCCAGGAACTGGCCGCGCCTGTCGGCCAGCGATGTCTCCACCCTCGTGCGTGCCGCCTCGGACGCTTCCGCCGCGCGGCTCGGAAGCCTCCTGCCGCGGCGCAGGCGGTTCGATCCCTCCAGCGACCGCTACGAGGTACGCGGATTCATCCGCGTCCGGCGTGATGACGGTTGTCCTCCCGCGCTCGTCTGGAGCGCGCCCAGCCAGCCCTTCGAGATCGCCGCCTGGTACGAGAACGGCAAGCTGCCACCCGTCCAGGTCGCCCTTCCGCCCATCACCCCGGACAACGTGAAGAAGTTCCTGCCCAATGTGGCCTTCCAGGTCCCGGGCAACATCTTCAACCTGCTCGCGAGCAACAAGCCCAAGGACTTCCTCGAGCAGAAAGCCAGACAAGGCTCGGGCGGGCTGGATTGGATCTGCGGATTCAACATCCCGATCATCACCCTCTGCGCCTTCATCGTGCTGAGCATCTTCCTCGCACTGTTCAACCTCCTCTTCTGGTGGTTGCCCTTCATCAAGATCTGCATCCCCCTGCCGCGCCGAGCCGCGGCGCGCCCGCCCTCGTTCCCGTGAGGCTGACTGGAGAAGTACGTGATGACGACCCCTGCACGACCCCCGGTGAGCTTCCCGCTCCTGCCCGTCCCCGACGAGCGCGGGGAGCTCCACTTCCCCTCGCTCGACACCAGCGTGCGCCAGGCCATCGAGGTCATCCTGCGCACCCGCCCCGGTGAGCAGCTCATGCGTCCGGAGTTCGGCGCGGGGCTGGAGGAGCTCGTCGGAGAGCCCAACGTGCTCACCACGCGCCGCCGCATCCGCGATCTGGTCGCGGAATCGCTGGCGCGCTGGGAGCCGCGCATCGACGTGGAGCGCATCGACGTGCTGGAGGTCGATGACGCGCCCTCGCATGTCCGTGTCGAGCTCGTCTACCGCCTCCGCCGCAATGGCGCGGTGCAGGCACTCGGCCTCACCCTGGACCTCGGAGCCTAGGATGCCCATCGTCCCGCCCCGACTCGATGACCGGAGCTTCGAGGATCTCGTCGAGGAGCTCCTGGCCCGTATCCCGGCCCACACGCCCGAGTGGACCCACGCCCGCGTGGGAGACCCGGGCCGCACGATGCTCGAGCTGTTCGCCTGGCTGGCGGACACGCTTCTCTACCGGGCCAATCTCATTCCCGAGCGGCAGCGGCTCGCCTTCTTGCGGCTGCTCGGCATCCAGCTCCGGCCGGCCACCGCCGCCACGGGCGTGGTGAGCGTGTTCCAGGACGGCCCGACCCCGCAGCCTACCCAGGTGTTGCGCGCGTCCGCCGAGCTCAAGGGGCCCGTGCCCTTCGAGACCCGGACCGAGCTCACCGTGCTGAACCTGACGGCCGAGGCCTACTACAAGCGGCCCATCACCAGCGCCGAGCGCAAGCAGCTGGGCGAGCTGCTCCCCGGCCTCTCGCGCGTCTACGGGCTCGCCCCCGGCGCCCAGGCCTCGTACTACGTCACCACGGCGCTCTTCCCCCACGACACCAGCGAGCCGGCCGGGTTCGATCTCATCGAGCGCACGGTGGACCGCGGCCTGTGGCTCGCCCTGCTCGCGCCGGAGGGACAGAGCGTGGAGGCCGTGCGCACGGAGCTGAAGACGGGCTCCAACGGGGCCCCGCGAATGCTCAGCGTGGGCGTCATGCCCGCCATCGAGGTGCCCGCGCTCGTGGAGGACATCGGCCCGCGCGCGCGCATCCCCCACCAGTGGGAGCTCACCGGCACGCCCGACGCGCAGGGCAACCCCACCTACCACCCGCTCTCGGTGGCCCACGACTCGACGCTCGGCCTCACCCGCCGCGGCGTCCTCCATCTCCTCATGCCCGGCAGCGACATCGGCGTGCCCTCCAACGACGTGCGCGACAACCTGAAGGCGGGCGTCGGAGACCGTCCCCCGCGGCTGGATGACCCGAAGCGCGCGGAGCGGCTCGTCGCGTGGCTGCGGCTGCGGCCAACCGTGAAGCTCTCCCACCTCGCGCTGAGCTGGGTGGGCATCAACGCGGTGGAGATCGAACAGCGGCGCACGTACACCGCCCTCGTCATCGGCCAGAGCGACGGCACCGCGGATCAAGAGCTGCGTCTGCCCACGGGCTCCGTCGAACGCGAGACGCTCCAGCTCGAGGTAGAGGAGCCGGGCATGGGCTACCGGCCCTGGGCCGCCGTGGACGACCTGTCCCTGGCGGGACGGGACGAGGCCGTGTTCCAGCTCGACGCGGAGGCGGGCACCGTCCGCTTCGGGGATGGAGTGCGGGGACGGATTCCGTCCGCCGGGATGCGCGTGCGCGTGGCGCGGATGAGGACGGGTGGCGGCGTGGCCGGCAACCTCTCCGCGGGGACCCTCAAGGCCCTCAACGCCACCCTGCTCGACGGGACGGCGCCCACGGGGACGCTGAAGGTGGTGCAGAGCCTGCCCACGCTGGGCGGGCAGGACGCGGAGACGCTCGCCGAGGCCGAGCGGCGCATCCCGGCCACCCTGCGCCATGGCCAGCGCGCGGTCACCGCCGAGGACTTCCGGTGGCTCGCGGCCGGCAGTCCCGGCGCGTCCCCGGGCCGCGTGGAGGTGCTGCCCCGCTTCAAGCCGCACCAGCGCCGCGAGAACGTGCCGGGCGTGGTCAGCGTCATGGTGCTGCCACCGTCCAACACCTTCCGCGCGCCCAACCCGCGCCCGGATCGTCCCTTCCTGGAGGCCGTGCACACGAACCTGGACGCGCGCCGTCCGCTGGCCACCGAGCTGTATGTCATTGGCTGCGAGTACGTGCCGCTCGGCCTGGCCACCGGTATCACCGTGCGCGAGGGCTTCGGCCGGGAGACGGTGGTGAACGCCGTGCGCGAGGCCCTCTTCCGCTGGCTGTGGCCGCTGCCTCCGGGCGGGCCGCAGGGCGAGGGCTGGCCGCTCGCGAGGGCCGTGCGCGACCGGGAGCTGGAGGTGGCGATCGCACAGGTGCCCGGCGTCGACTCCATCACCGGCGTGCGCCTGTTCAGCGCCAGCTGGGTGAAGCCCGTCAACCAGACCACGAAGGGGTACGCAGGTGGGCTGACCTCGGCCCGCTTCATGGGGGACGCCGTCTCGTCGGGAGCATCCCAGGGCGCCTCCAGCGCCGCGCTTCCCGCCAGCTCCAGTCAGAGCACCCCGGGCTGGCAGCCCTTGCGCGGCCCGGATCCGAGCACGCCCGTCGAGCTCATCCTCCGTCCGTGGCAGCTCCCCGAGCTGCTGGCCGTGGTCGTCGACGCGGACGGTGGCCTGCCGGACACGCTGCGCGGAGCGCCGGATCCGTTCGCGGGCGAGAGCACCTCCGGAGTCGCCGTGCCCGTCGTCCCCGAGGTCTGCTGACATGGACGCGAACCAACTGCGATTCTGGATGCTGGCGGAGCCCCTCCGCCACTGGGAGCCGCTCCTGGACAAGGACGGGCACTCCAACGTCCACCGGGACGCGAGCCGCCGCACTGTCCGGCTGGCGAGCGCGCCCGGGGACTTCCACTGGGACGAGCCCTCGGACGCCGCGGGCCAGGCCGAGTCCGAGCTGCTCGTCCAGCAGACGCCGGGCACGTTCGACGCCTTCGGGACATGGGCGTACCTCGACGCGCAGCAGGGCGCCATCATGGCCGCGGGAGCGGACGCCGAGCCCCTCGGGCTGCTCTCCTTCGACCCGGGCAATCCGCTCAGCCAACCCTCGGACCTGGTACTCGGGAACGATGACGTCCTGTACGTAGCCGATGGCGGTGGCAAGGTTCTCTTGAAGGACCTGCGCGACCGCTGGGCTCCGGCGACCGTCTCGGTGGCGGACTTCCAGGCGTGGCGGCTCGCCCCCGCTCCGAAGGGAGGCGTCTTCGCGATTCCACGTCCCACGTCCTTCTCGCCCGCGAGTCCCGCGCGGGTGCGGCTCGCCCGGGTCTCGGGCCTTCCGCTGTACCGGGACGTGTTGCGCGAGCGCGCTCCCACGGTCTTCCGGCCACAGGAAGAGGACACGGAGCCCCCGAGGATGTCGCTCGTGCTGGATGCACCCCCGCTGCCGGGCGAGGTGCTGGTGGGGCTCGCGACCAGCCCCGAGGGCCGGCTCGCCCTGCTCAGCTGGGTGTACGACGCCGCCAGCGCCGGCGCTTCCGGGAACGATGCGCGCATCCGCTTCTTCACGGGCAATGAGTTGACGGCGCCCATCACCCTCCTGCGTGCCCGCCGGCCCTTCAGCTTCGCGTGGCTGTCGGCCGATCGCATCGTCGTGCTCCTGCGCACGTCCACCCCGTCCATCATCGCCGTGGCCTACGCGCTCGAGGAGGATGTCCCGAGCGCCGCCCCGCTCGGGGACTACTACCCCCTCACCTCGTACGCGGCGGGCCCCCTGCTGCATGGACTGACGGCGCCCCCGCACTACCCCACGCAGGACGGCGCGCCCGCGCCCCTGCACCCCATTTCCCTGCCGTCCTTCGCGCCGACGGGCGCCATGCGGAACCAGACGGGCGCCGGCACGCCCCTGATCGATGGAGGCAGCGCCCGCGCCATCTGGCACCGGCTCTACCTGGAGGCCTGCATTCCGCCCCGCTGCGGCATCCGCGTATTCCTCGCCGCGACGAGCACGCCCCAGCGTCCCCTGGAGGACGATCCGTCCGCCTGGCACGAGCACGTCTTCGGCGACGTGGCTCCGGCGAGCACCGCGCTCCATGTGCCCCGAGGCGTATGGCTGCCCACGCCCTCGGAGCTGCCCTTCCACCCCGGACTGATGACCGAAGCGCCCGAGCCGGAGCACCGGGGGCTCTTCACCGTCCTCGTCCAGCGTGCGGGCCTGCACGTCCGGACGCTCCAGGGGCGTTACCTGTGGGTGCGCGTCCAGCTCGTCGGTGACGGCCGCTCCACTCCCGAGCTCTTCGCGCTCCGGGCCCATGGCCCTCGCTTCTCCTACGCGGAGCACTACCTGCCGGAGCTCTACCGCGAGCAGCTCTTCGGCCCGGACGCCGATGCGAAGGGCACGAGCACCCCCGCCGACTTCCTCGAGCGCTTCCTCGGTCTCGCCGAGGGCATCCTCACCCCGCTCGAGGACCGGATCGCGAGCGCCTCGCTGCTCACGGATCCCCGCACGGTGCCGGAGGAGTCGCTCGAGTGGCTGGCGGCCTGGCTCGGTGTCTCCTTCGATCCCGCGCTCTCGCGCGAGCGGCGGCGCCAGATGCTGGAGGCGGCCCCGGCGATCCGGCCCTGGCGGGGAACGCTGCGCGGCCTGTCATGGGCCCTGGATGCGCTCACGGGCGGTGCCGTGTCGCGGGGGGGCCTGGTCATCGTGGAGGAGTTCCGGCTGCGTCGCACCTTCTCCACCCTCCTCGGCATCGACCTGTCGGACGACGAGGATCCACTCCTGCCCGGCCTGCACCAGAGCGGCAACTCATTCGTGGGAGACACGCTCTTGCTGGGTGACGAGCGGCGCAAGGAGTTCCTCGCGCTCTTCGGGGAGGACCTTCCCAAGACGGCGGCCGAGGAGGCCGCGGTGGAGGAGTTCTTCAACCAGCAGGCCCATCGCGTCACGGTGCTGGTGCACCAGGACTTCGATGCCCAGGAGTTCGGCCTCATCCAGCGCGTGGCCGAGCAGGAAGCCCCCGCGCACGTGAGCCTCGCGGTGAAGCTGGCGAGCCAGCCCCTGATGGTGGGAGTGGCCTCGCTCGTCGGCATCGACACGTATCTGGGCCCGAAGCCCAGGCCACAACCCATGCGCGTGGGGCGGAGCGCGCTCGGAAGCAAGAACCTGATCGAGCGCCCGCCCAGCCTCGACCCTCGACTTCACGCAGGAGGTTGACCGATGAGCACGCCCAAGGATCCGCTGCTCGAGAACGAGGCGCCAGATCGGAATTACTACGCGACTGGCGTCCTCCTCGACACCGCGGACTTCGTGACGGAACAGACGTACCACCGGGGCCGGCTGGCGCGGGCGCTCGCGACCCTGCATGGGGTGGGCACCGCGTCCGGGCTGCGCGTGGCCCATGAGACGAACGCCCTGGACCCCATCCAGGAGGGAGAGCTCGCCGTCTACCCGGGCCTGGCGCTCGATCCATTGGGCCGGCAGGTGGAGGTGTCCTCCAAGTCCTGCATCCGGGTGAAGCGCTGGTTCGAGGGGTATGAGCCCGGCAAGCTGCTGCGGCGGACCAAGACCGACTTCAACGTCGGACCGGCCGTCAGTGGCCTGCCCGACCAGGGCGTGGTGGCCGATCTCTTCCTGCGCTTCCGCGTGTACGAGCGCGGCTGGACGCCGGCGATGGCCTCGGGCCTCTACGACGCAACGGACGCGGTGTCGCCCGCGCGCCTGCGGGACGGCTACGAGTTGCGGCTCGTGCCTCGCACGGAGCTCCATCCTCCGAACGTCCCCGACAGCCCCTGGCCCCTGCCCACGGGCGGCAAGCCCTGGCCGGCTCCCTCGGCTCCCGGGGACATGGCGGCGCGGCGCAGCGCGCTGAAGAACGCGATCCTCGACTCGTGGCACCCGGGGCGCCCGGCGCTGCTGGACAAGCTCTGGGGCAGCGCCTTCCTTCCGGACGAGCTGCGCTTCGACAAGAGCCAGCCGGAGGGCAAGGAGTCGGATCCCGCCTGGGTGTTCCTCGCGCGGGTGGTGATCGGCGTCTCCGGCAGTACCGATAGCGGCAACCGGCCCGTCCGGACGGGGACCGTGATCGTGGACAACGAGCTGCGTCCGTTCGCCGTCACGGTGGCGGCGCTGACGCGCTGGCTGGGCATCTAGACATCAAGAAACCAGAGAGGTTGGGTGCGATGTTCGATACGACAAGAGGACCGGCCCGCGAGCAGCTCGAGCCGAACGTGGTCAAGAAGCTCGAAACGGCGGGGACCCTGGTCCATGACGACCGGAGGCTGCGCTCCTTCTTCTTCGATGGCCGTTTCCTGACGGCCAGGGACCTGACACGCGAGCAGACCTATTTCCTCACGCGGCAGGCGGACCTCGGCCGCGGAGGAGGGATCGGCGTCGTGGCGGGGCTCCACGTGGAGAACGGACCGGATCCGCGCGCGCTGCGCATCACGGCCGGACACGGCGTCACGCACTCGGGTGAAGCAGTGGTCATCCCGCGCGACCTGGCGAACGTCCGGCTGGACGACATCCCGGAGATCCAACGGCTCGATGCGGCCTTCGGGCTCGCGCAGATTCCGCGCGAGACAGCGCGCAACCGCTCCGGGCTCTACATCGTGGCGCTGAGGCCGGTGGAGTACACGGCGAACCCGGTAGCCTCCTACCCCAGCTCGGCGGGCGGCACGCGCACCGCGCAGGATGGCGACATCATCGAAGCCACCGCCGTCACCCTCATCCCCTACCCGGACAGCCAGGCGGGGGCGGGCTACGAGTCCCGGCGCTCGCGGGTGGCCCACGAGACCTTCGTGCGCAACGGAGGGATGAGGCCTCCCGTGGACGCGCTGCCCATCGCGATGATCGCGCTCGACCATGGCGTCATCCGGTGGATCGACAAGTACTTGGTGCGGCGCGAGGTGGGCTCGGAGCAGACGGACTTCCTCGGCTTCAGCCAGGCGCCCCGCGCGCTGAGGGAGGCCCACCTGCTGCAGTACCAGCAGCACCTGAAGGAGGTCCTCGCGGACCGGAAGAAATCCAACCGCGGCGAGCGCTTCGCGGCGAGCGAGCACTTCTTCACCCTGCCCCCGGCCGGCCCGCTCCCGGTGGCGGCCGTGGACCCGAAGAGTCTCACCGAGGTCTTCTTCCCGCCCGAGGTGGACGTGGAGCTCTCGGTCGTCCCCGAGGATGAGCTGGGCGCGCTGCTGGAGGAGAGCCTCTTCCTCTCGCCCATCGACCTCACGCGCACGGGCGAGGAGCTGTCGTCGACCTCGGTGCTGGTACTGGTCCCGGTGCCCCGCCAATCCATGGACCAGGCCCTCTCCACGCTCTTCCCCGCGGAGCGGAGCGCGACGGTGCAGTTGCGCGCCACCGCCTCGGGGCTCGTGGCCAGACGCCAGCCGGGCGAGGCGCTCCGGGCCCTGACGCTGCGGAGGACGGCGCTCGCGGCCGACACCACCACCTCCACCTCGGCCACCGGGCCCAGCCTGGCCGACGCCGCCTGGAGCAACCTCCTCTCCAGCGCGACCACGCTCTGGTACGCGCGCCGCCGGAACTTCCCCTACAAGCCAGCGGCCATCGGCCAGACCGTGGAGGAGCCGGATGATCTCGAGGACGACTTCACGAAGGTCCTCCGGGAAGCGGAGCTCTACGACGAGTTCGGCTCGCTCCCGAAGCGCGCCACGGCGCTCGCGATCGCCCGGGCCTACACCCTGATGAGGGGCTCCTTCCTGGAGGGAGACTCCGCGTCGGGCAAGCCGCTCTTGGCGGGCGTTGGCGGGGAGATCCTGCGCCAGAAGTGGATCAACTCCGGAACGGTGCAGGGGGTGCAACAACGTTACACCTACGCGAACCGGGGCATGGGGCTCTCGCAGCTCATCAACGCCGTCGCCGAGAGATACCGGTACGTCATCGCGCTGCCCCACTTCGCGCGGGCCAGCTCCGTGGCCGAGCTGGACAAGTACGCGTTCCTGGCCATCACGGACGGCAAGAGCGGGCTCCTCCAGGAGACCGTCTACGAGTCGCTGAGCTCGGGCAAGACGCTGGACGATGCCGTCGCCGCGTTCAGGAAGAACTACGAGCACCCACCCTACTAGTCCCGGACACGAGGGAAGGCAGCCCATGAACACGAAACCGCTGAAGGAGTCGCTCCCCGACGAGCACATCCTCCAGGTGGAGCCCCGGCCGAGACCGACCGTCGACGCCGGCTGGCGCAGCCGCCCCCATCTCCACACGGGCCGCGCCCTCTCCGCCGAGTCCCTCTCCACCGAGCAGCGCGAGCGCTCCGGCCGGCTCGCGCTGCGCGGCCAGCTCGTGGCCCCCGGCGTGGTGGCCGGCCTCGAGGTCCGCCTGGAGACCCGGTACGACGAGCTCGAGAAGCGGGACGTCCATTTCTTCCAGCTCGGCTCCGGTCTGGGATTGACCGCGAGTGGCGAGGACGTGCTGCTGCCTCGCATCACCCGCGTCCGCGTGGACCAGGTGCCGGCCTTCTGGCTGGACGAGGGGCAGGATCCCTCGAGCTTCGACATCAGCATCCTGTCCAACAGTGACGTGGCCGCCACGCACAAGGGGCTGCGAGCCGCCGTGCTCGTGCTGGTGCCCGTGGTGTCCCGGAAGGACGACCCCTCCGATCCCACCGACCCGGAGGCCTACTCCTTCGAGGACCAGCGCTGGGTGGACGGCTGCGCGCCGGTCCTCTTCGCCTGGCCCCGGGGCTGGCACATGCCCGACCCGGAGGCGCTCGACTGGCGCAACCGCCTGGCCTGGACCCTCTTCGAGGCCGAGCGCCAGCGCCCCCACCAGACGTACGCGCCCTGGGAAGAGGTCGGCGTGCCCCTGGCCCTCATCGGCTTCACGCCACCCGCCTCCATCGATGACCTCGCCACGCCGCTGTTCGCCGACCGGGCCTCCGTGGTGCGCGCGGGTGGAGCGCCTCGCACCCGGCCTCCGCTCCTCGATGCGTACGGCAATCCCCTGCTCTGGCAGGCCCGCATCCAGCAGTTCTCCGAGCACCTCGCCTCCATCCCGCCCCAGCAGCTCACCACCTCCGTCCGCTTCTTCTCCCGGCTGCCTCCGGTGGGGGTGCTGCCCAAGCGCGCCGTCGACCTCTTCGAGTGGAAGAACCACTTCTTCCCCGCGCCCTTCATCATCGACGCGGCCCCCGTGCCCCTGGAGCAGCTCGACGCGGTGACGCTCGCCAGCGCCTCGCTCGCGCCGCTGGATACTTCGCGGCAGGAGCACGTGCGCGTGCTCGTCCCCGTGCCCGAGGCCCACTTCGATCCGAACCTCCTGCGGGGCGAGGCCATCGACCCCGCCTTCTCCGAGACGATCACCTCCGGGCTCGCACGGCTCGGCGAGTGGCTGAGGCGCCGCAAGAACCTGCGCGGCAAGGCCACGCTGTTGCTCAACGTGCTCGAGGGCAAGAAGCGGAACCGCTTCCCGGAGCCGGATCCCTCCTCCATTCCGGGAGAGGTACCGGGCACGGCTCCGCTCGATGAGGCCCAGTACGGGCCAGAGGAGGAGGCCTACGGGACCGAGGGCAACTCCGTCCCCGCGCTCGAGGAGGCCCTGCTGCAATGGGGACAGGGCGGAACCTGGGACGTGCCCGCGCTGCTGGGAATCGAAACCAACGAGGTGGCCACCGCGGATTCGAGGGCCGGCCAGTTCGCGCTCGTCTCCCGTCAGGGTGACGCCACCCTGATGCACACCCGCTACAACGAAACCTGGCAGCCCTGGGAGAGCATCCCCAAGGTGCCGCTCGGCGCGGATCAACGCCTCGAGGGATTCAGGACGGTCTGGAGCGGGGACGGGCTCGTGCTCGTTGCGCTCATCAGCCAGGCCATCCCGCCCCCCGCTCCCCTGGGGACCGTCACGACGACCGGGTCGGACCGCACGTTCTTCCTGCGCATCTACCATCACCTGGAAGCCACGGGCCGGGAGGGGGTGGAGTTGGAGCACGTGACGGCAACACGCGTCCCGCACTTCGCCACCGTGTCCTGGGCAGCGGGGCGGCTCGACACGTTCATGGCCGTGGAGCGCACCACGGTGACGGACACGGGCTCCGTCACGAACTACCAGCTCCTGAAGTGCACCTGGATGCATGGCAAGGATGAGCAACCCGCGGTAGTTCCCCTCCCGGAGGCCGCGGGCAGGCAGGTGAGTGCCATGGTGTCGCTCCAGCGGCCCAAGGATGGGCGTGTCGAGCTGCTCTTCCTGGGGCGCGAGCCGGATTCCGAGAACAACCCCTGGCTCCACCACATCTCCGGCTTCCACACGGAGGGCAGCGAGGAGCTGAGCCAGTTCGAAATGGTCGAGACGACCGACGCCAAGGGCAACGTCCTGTCGGTCTGCCTCACGGGCCTTGCCCAGCTCGATGCCCTGGTGATGGGTGAAGGCAAACTCTTCCACGGGCGGTACGCCACGGACTGGAAGTTCGACACGGAGCCGGTGAGCACGACCGCGGGCGATGTGCTCGTGGCCGCGTCACGGCTCGATGGCCGGGTCCACGCCTTCTGGTGGAAGCGGGAGACCACCGCGGCCTCGCCACTGATGTACGGCTGGTTCGACGGCACCCGCTGGACCACGCCCGTCGCGCTGACGCAGGTGCAGCTCCACAACAGCGCGCAGCCTGTCGGTGTCATCCTCGACGGCACCAGCCAGATCGATCTCTTCCTGGCCTCGACCCAGGGACTCCAGCACCTGAAGATGCTGCCCGACAGCACGCGCGCCCTGGTGGAGAAGGAAGGGCTCCGGGGGCTCCTCACCCAGACGGACAGCCTGCTGGGCCGCGTGGACGAGTTCATCCGCGCCGGCTCCACCCAGCTGCAGGCGGACACGCAGAACGTGCGCCAGCTCATGATCAGCGGCCACACGGAAGCCAGCCGGCTCGTGGTGTCGCCGATCCTCGGCGCCACCATGGTGCAGAGCCCGCTGGCGGCCCGGTCCGACATCGAGAGCTACTTCACGCGCTTCCTCCGGAAGCGCTACGAGCCGGAGTACGAGGATCCCACCAGCGAGCAGGACGCCCGGGAAACGATGGAGCAGGCGACCGCGACCCGGCGTCAGCTGATGGCCCGCCTCGTGGCTCTGGTGAAGGAGCTCGGAATCGACGTGACGGGCATGACGGTGGCCGGGGTCGTGAAGGTCTACGACATGAGCACGCGCATCGAGGCCATCCTCATCCCCAATGTGGACGGCACGCGGAGCAAGGCCGTCGAGCGGGAGAGCATCCTGCTGTCCAGCCTGGTGACCAACACGAGCACGCTCAACGCCGTGCTCGAGCGCATCGGGAACGAGCTGGAGGCCGTCGACCGGGCCCTGCTCAACCACAAACCCCTCCGGTGGGAGAAGACCGACTACTTCTCCACCGCGGTGCAACACCTGGAGGACATGCTCGTCCTGCTGCGGGAGCTGGAGCGGCGCACGATTCCCCAGGCGAGCGCCATGGAGAGCTACAAGGAGGTCCTCGCCCAGCTCGAGGCCTTCTGGTCCCAGCTCGACAAGCGTCTGCGCTTCGTGGACGGCGAGGTGGCCGAGAGCCGCCAGGACGTCACCGTGGCCCGCGCCCTGCTCGCCGAGGAGACGGTCCGCATCGACGCCATCAACGAGCGCCGCAGGCAGGTCTTCGCGGACCATGTTCCCTTCCTCGTCTTCCACCGCCCCCGCCAGCGCGAGCTCACCCACGACACGCCCTCGCGGCAGCTGGATGCGGGCCTCGTGGAGAACATCCTCCCCGAGGTGTTCGCCAGCACCGCCGCCGCGCCTCCCGAGCTGCTGGCCTACGTCGAGCTCATCCGTGATTCGTCCCTCAAGGGGTTCACCCTCGCGCCCCAGCTGCTGCGCGGACTGGACCGCACCGAGCTCATCCACCGCACCTTCGAATGGGCACAGGTGCGCGCCACCCAGCGGGTGCCCGTCAAGATGCCCCTCATCGCCGGCCGCACCTCGGTGCGCTTCGCGCAGGGACTCTCCAAGCTGATGTCCGCCCGGGAGGAGCTCATCGCCCGCCAGCGCGGCGCCTTCATCCGCTTCGAGCCCGCCATCCTCCACACGCAGACGTGGCTCGAGCTGCAGCAGAGCGCCCACGCGCAGCTCTCCCTCGGCGACCTCATCGACATGGCCCATGGCCGCTCGGACGTGGGCGGACGCGCGACCACCGAGCTGGAGCACATCTCCAAGGTGGCCACCGGCCTCTACGAGCGTTTCGGCGAGGTGCTCCCCGCCATCCGCCTGGAATGGGCCGAGCAGCTCAGCCAGTACGACGCTCCCGTGGACCTGCATGACCTCTCACGGCTGCCCCAGTGGCACCAGTTGGAGGTCACCCGGCGGCGGGAATTGCAGACACTGGTGGACTGGCTCTTCCAGCGTGTGGTCGCCACCGAGCCCGAGGCCGTGTCGCTGATGAACGACCTGGTGCGCGTCTGCCTGTTGTTGGCCAGCCATGCTCCGGTCAATGAGTTGCTCTCCGGCCACGTCTCCAAGCCGTCCGTGGCCAGGGTGGGCGGCACCCTCGAGCTCGCCGTGGACCCGGCCCGCGTGCGCATCGGCATGCACGTACTCATCCGCTCCGGCGAGCAGACCGTCCAGGCCGTGGTGGAGGACCTCTCCTCCAGCGTGGTGAAGGCGCGCGTGCTGTCGGCCACGGCGCCCTCGGTGAACCTGCCGGTGAAGACCTCCGCGTATTTCTCGGATCCCGCCCGCGGCACGGGCGCCCTCCTTCCCTACGTAGGCCTCAAGCGGTGAACAGGTAGCCCATGAGCACGAAACCACTGAAGGCGCCTCTCCCCGACGAGCACATCCTCCAGGTGGAGCCTCCACCGCGGACCTTCGTCAACGCCGGCTGGCGCGTCCGCCCCCATCTCTACACGGACCGCGCGCTCTCGGCGGAATCCCTCTCCCGCGAGCAGCATGAGCGCTCGGGCCGGCTCGCGCTGCGCGGCCAGCTCGTGGCCCCTGGCGTGGTGGCCGGCCTCGAGGTCCGCCTGGATCGCGAACCCGGAGCGGATGGAAAGGAAGACCTCCACGTCTTCGAGGTCGGCCCCGGCCTGGGACTGACCGTCAGTGGCGAGGACGTGCTGCAGCCCCGCGCCACCCGTGTCCGCGTGGACCAGGTGCCGGTCTTCCGGCTGCGGGAGGGCCAGGACACCTCGAGCTTCGACCTCGACGTGCTGGCCAGCGTGAAGGCAACCCAGACACACCAGGGCCTGCGGGCCGCCGTGCTCGTGCTGGTGCCCGTGGTGTCGAAGCGGGAAGACCCGCCGGCTCCCAACGACCCGGCCGAGCTCGATCCGGAGCGGCATGCGCTCGAGGACCAGCGGCTGGTGGATGGCTACGCGCTGGTGCTCTTCGCCTGGCCCGACAGCTGGCCCATGCCCGACCCGGAGGCGCTCGCCTGGCGCAACCGCCTGGCCTGGACCCTCTTCGAGGCCGAGCGCCAGCGCCCCCACCAGACGTACGCGCCCTGGGAGGAGGTGGGCGTGCCCCTGGCCCTCATCGGATTCACGCCCCCCATGCACGTGGATGCGCCCGCCACGCCGCTCTTCGCGGACAGCGCCAGCGTGGTGCGCACGGGTGGAGCGCCCCGGAGCCGCCCGCCGCTCCTCGAGGCACACGGCAATCCCCTGCTCTGGCAGGCCCGCCTCCAGCAGTTCTCCGAGCACCTCGACACCTTCTCGTCCGAGCAGCTCGCCGATGGCACCGCCATCCAGTCCTTCGCCTTCCTGCCTCCGGTGGGCCGCCTGCCCAAGCAGGCCGTCGACTTCCGCCAGTGGACGCACCGCTTCTTCCCCGCGCCCTTCATCATCGACGCGGCCCCCATGCCGCTGGAGCAGCTCGACGCGGTGGCGCTCGCCAGTGCTTCGCTCGCGCCGCTGGACACCTCGGCGCAGGAGCGCGTGCGCGTGCTCGTCCCCGTGCCCGAGGCCCACTTCGAGCCCCGCCTGCTCCAGAGCGAGCTGCTCGACCCCGCCTTCCCCAAGGCCATCACCTCCGGACTCGAGCGGCTCGGAGAATGGCTGCGGCGGCGCACGGACCTGCGCGGCAAGGCCACGCTGCTGCTCAACGCGCTCGAGGGTGAACGGTCGAACCGCTACCCTACGGAGGATCCCGCGTGGATCCCCGGGGAATACGAGGGCGAGGTGCCACTCGATCCGAGCCAGTACGGACCGGAGGAGGCGACCTACGGCACCGAGGGCAAGACCGTGCCCGTGCTCGAGGAGGCCCTGTGGCTCAATGGCACCTGGGCCCAGCCCGAGCAACTGGGATGGGACTCCGGCGCGGTGTCCACCGCGGTCTCGCCGACGAAGGGCACCTTCGCGGTGGTCACCCGGTACTACTCGTCCTTCTCCAGTTCGTACCTGTCCGTGCGCCGCTTCACCAAGGACTCGCCGGTGGCGCGCGACTTCCTCTACTACCCGGCGGCCTGGCTGGACTTCAAAGCGGTCTGGAGCGGCGGCGAGCTGGTGATCGTCATCCTCGCCTACAACCCATTGCTCAAGGACAGACCCACCCCCGGATTTCCCCGCGTCGCCTTCATGCGGCGCACGCCCACGGGCTGGGTGACGAGCGTGCCCAAGTACCTGGGCGCGGGCATCTCCCCCCGCTCGATCCTGCACTTCACCGCCGTCTCCTGGGGTCCCGGGCGTATCGACGCGTTCGTGGGCACGACCAGCAGCATCCTGAAGGTCTCCTGGCTCGACGGCGCGCCCCAGGACGTGCAGGTGCTGAACACCAGCGTCAGCAGGACCGTGAACCAGATCGTGGCGCTCAGCCCGTCGGCGGGACGGCTCGAGCTGCTCTATCTGGGCCGATCCCCATCGGACCCCAGCTACGCCGAGTACTGGCTCCACCACCTCTCGTGCTTCCACGAGGGCGATGGTCCCGATCTGCGCCAGGCGGACGGAGACGCGACGCTCGACGTGGTGGAGGTGAAGAGCCTCAAGGGCTTCCAGCTCGCGGCCTGTATCTCCAAGGCGGACGACAGGTCTCCGCGGCTCGACGTGCTCGTGCTGAGCAATGGCGCGACGCAGGGAATCCGGCACGGCTGGTACGACGCCGGGAGCTGGAAGTTCGGCATGCAGATGGTGAGCAAGACGAACGCCGATGCACTCGAGGTCGTCTCCAAGGGGGACGGGAGGATCCACGCGTTCTGGTGGGATGACACGTTCCCCATGCCGGGGCCCCTCACGTACCGGCTGTTCGACGAGGGCCGCTGGCAGACCGCCGAGCTGCTGACCCGGCAGTTCCTCTCCGTGAGCACCAGCCGCCAGTCCTTCAGCGTCGTGCTCGATGGCACCAACCCCATCGATGTCCTCATGGCCTCCAATAACGGGCTGTTGCACCTGAAGAAGGTGGCCGACAGCACGCGGGTGACAGTGAGGCAGCAGGGACTGCGAGGGCTCATCGGCAACATCGAGGGCCTACACAAACAGGCCCTGGACTTCGTACGCACCAGTAGCGCGCGAATCCAGGACGAGCTCCAACACGTCCGCGAGCTGATGCTCACCAGCAGCACGGAGGCCAGCCGGCTCGCCGTGTCCGCCACCTTCGGCAGCACCCTGGTGGGCAGTCCGCTGGTGACCCAGAACAGCAACGGCGACTTCCTCACGCGCTTCCATCCGCGCGTGGGGCTGGCGCGCATCCGCCTGTCGGATGCCATGGAAGCGCTGGAGCAGGCCAGCACGGTCCGGAGGGAGCTGACCGCGCAGCTCGTCGAACTGGTGAAGAAGATCGTCCGGGTGAAGGAGATCGGGCTCGACCTCACGAACATGTTCCTGCTGGGGATTTCGAAGATTGTCCCCGGCAGTTCGCCCCGGAGGGTGGAGCTCCTTCCCGTCACCTGGCCGGGCAGAACGACGATCGACACGAAGACCGTCGTCCGGGAGGACCTGTCCCTCCGCGACCTGGTGAACAACGCGGCGCTGCTCGAGGATGCCCTCCGCCGGCTCGATGAGGAACCGGAGAACGTGCGGCGGGCACTCGCCCAGGCCCGGTTGAAGTGGACGGAGTCCGACTACTTCTCCACGGCGCTCCGGCACCTGGAGCACACGCTCGCCCTGCTACGGACGCTGGAGCTGCGCATGACGACGCGCGTGGGCTCCGTGAGCAACTACAAGGCGACCCTCGACCGCATCGAGGCCTTCTGGTCCGAGCTCGACAAGCGCATGCGGCTCGTGGACGGAGAGGTGGCCGAGGGCCGCCAGGACGTCACCGTGGCCCGCGCCCTGCTCGCCGAGGAGATGGCCCGCATCGACGCCGTCAACCAGCGCCGCGCGCAGATCCTTGAGCAGCACGTGCCCTTCCTCGTCTTCCAACGATCCCGCCACCGCGAGCTCACCCGTGACACACCCTCGCGGCTTTTGGATCCGGGGCTCGTGAAGGACATCCTCCCCGAGGTGTTCGCCAGCACCGACGCCGCGCCGCCCGAGCTGCTGGCCTACGTCGAGTTCGTCCGCGACTCGTCCCTCAAGTGGTTCACCCTCGCGCCCCAGTTGCTGCGCGGGCTGGACCGCACCGAGCTGATCCACCGCACCTTCGCCCGGGCGCAGGTGCGCGCCCTCCAGCGAATGCCCATCTCGCTGCCCATCATCTCCGGACGCACGCCCACGCGCCTCGCGCTGGGACTCTCGCGGCTGATGTCGGCCCGGGAGGACTTCATCGCCCGCCAGCGTGGCGCCTTCATCCGCTTCGAGCCCGCCGTCCTCTACACGCAGACGTGGCTGGAACTGCAGCAGAGCGCCCACGCGCAGCTCTCCCTCGGCGACCTCATCGACATGGCCCATGGCCGCTCGGACGTGGCCCGGAACACGGCCACCGAGCTGGAGCACATCTCCAAGGTGGCCACCGGCCTCTATCAGCGCTTCGGCGAGGTGCTGCCCGTCATCCGCTTGGAATGGGCCGAGCAGCTCAGCCAGTACGACGCTCCCGTGGACCTGCATGATCTGTCGCGGCTTCCGCGGTGGGATGAGCTGGAGGTCACGGAGCGGAGGGAGATGCAGACGCTGGTGGACTGGCTCTTCCAGCGCGTGGTCACCACCGAGCCCGAGGCCATGTCGCTGATGAACGACCTGGTGCGCATCTGCCTGCTGCTGGCCAGCCACGCCCCTGTCGACGAGTTGCTCTCCGGCCACGTCTCCAAGCCATCCGTGGCCAGGGTGGGCGGCACCCTCGAGCTCGCCGTGGATCCCGCCCGCGTGCGCATCGGCATGCACGTGCTCATCCGCTCCGGCGAGCAGACCGTCCAGGCCGTGGTGGAAGACCTCTCCTCCAGCGTGGTGAAGGCGCGCGTGCTGTCCGCCTCGTCGACGACGGTGCACCTGCCGGAGAAGACGTCGGCACGCTTCGCCGATCCCGCCCGCGGCACGGGCGCGCTGCTCCCCTATATGGGCGCCGAGTGGTGAACCGATGCGACGCGTGGACACCCTCCGGTTATCGGCGAGGAACGAGGCCCTCGTGCGCCACGGCGCGCTGCTGCTCGAGGACGCCCTGCGCACCGCCTCGTTCCCCGAAGCGGGCCCTGGCCGGGTCCTCCTCATCCGCTCACTCCCGGTGGGGGTCATCCACGGCCACCTTCCGCCTTCGAGCCTCGCGCTCACCCTGGAGCAACGGGTGCGCGAGCTGTCCCGGTCCGCGGTCCACGCCGAGGATTCATCCGCCGCGCGCCGGGGGGCCGTCTTCTTCCGGGACGACGCGGAGCCCTCCACGCTGCTCGCGGGGCGGCTGGCACGTGGCTCATCCGTGGCCGCCTGGTTCTGGCCCCTCGCCGTGCCAGGATTCCACCCCACCCAGCCGCGCGACGAGGCCTTGCGCCTGACGCTCTCCACCGCCCTGCGCACGAGCGCGGGACCGGCCGCCGCGGTACGGCTCGTCGAGACGCTGCATGCCCAGGGGCTCCTCGACGTCCTGCTCCAGTCCCTGCGTTGGCAGGAGGGCCCGGAACTGGTCCGGTCCTTCGGAGGAGCACCATCGGCCCCGGTGCTTCGTCCCGGGGAAATGGCCTCCCGTGCGCCAGTGGAAGAACCGCGCTCCCCCGCCCTGCGTGCCGCGGTGACACGATGGGTGGAGACGTGGAGCGCCACGGATGCTCGCTCCATCTGGCTTGTAGCGGCGGCTCTCGTCATCGAACGGCGGGGGCGGCTCGCCGACGCGCGGCTGCTCGAACGTGCGGCGCACCTCGCCGCCAGGCTCGTGTCCCCACCGGCATTGGTGACGCAGCGAAACGGCGGACACGAAGAAACCGTGCCCGCCTCCACCGAGAGCGCTGCGCTCGCGAAGGCACTTCCACCCGGAGAGGGTTCCAGCGCAGTGCCATCCCGCCCCGAGGAGGAACCCACGCTCACGCTCACGCCCACGCCCGCGGCCTCGCGGCTGCCCGCCGGCAACACCGCACTCCCGACGCCCGGAAGCTCCGCTCGGAAGGCTGCCGCGAGGGAGATGAGCTCGGAGGAAGCCTCCCGCCTCGCCGCGCCGCGCACGCGCCCCGTGTCGCACGAGCCCACCCTCCGTCCGCAGCCACCTTCCCTCGAGCGCGGTTCGGAGCCGCCGGACCCCTCCTTCGCGCCAGCGACGGTGTCACCCGCCGAGTGGCCGGAGCACCCTCGTCCCACCGTGGTCGGCGGGCTCCTCTTCCTCGTGCCCGTTCTCGAGCGGCTCGGGATCGCCACACTGCTCGAGCAGCACCCGTCTCTCGCCGAGCTCGATCTGCCCGACCGCTTCCTCACACTCATCGCCGGGCGGCTCGGCGCGCCCGCGGCGGATCCCTCGCGCGTGGTTTTCGCCCCTCAAGCGGCGAGCCCGCTCACACCGCATGAAGAGCAGGAGCTCGGCCCGAGGCTCCGGGGCCTGCTGACGGAGGCCCGGCGATGGTGCCGCCTCCAGGCACGGCTCGGGCTCCACACCCTCATCCGCCGTCCCGCGCGCATCACCGCGACACGCACCCATGTCGACATCCTGTTCGACATCCAGCAGGTGGACATCCGCGTACGCAGCGCGGGGCTCGATGTGGATCCAGGATGGGTTCCCTGGCTCGGGCGGGTGGTGCGCTTCCATTACCTTTACGGAGAGTCGTGAGGAACGCGCATGGCCTTTGAACCCGTTCGCAAGCCGTCCGCCAGTTCCTCGCCGGCCTCCGTGCAGGAGG
The DNA here is from genome assembly GCF_057119385.1 of Archangium sp. Classification (NCBI taxonomy): domain Bacteria; kingdom Pseudomonadati; phylum Myxococcota; class Myxococcia; order Myxococcales; family Archangiaceae; genus Archangium; species Archangium sp. Next base: position 48,068 of record NZ_DBNGVP010000003.1, read on the forward strand.
GGCGCCGGAAGCAACCCCAGGGGAACGTCTCCACGGCCCGGAGCCGCGAGAGCACCCTCCCGCGCTACCTGCGGGACGAGCTCCAACAGGCGCCCAAGACGAACCCGAAGGCCCAGCCGGGCGAGATCGACTTGAGCAAGGGGATGCTGGACGCCTCCACCGTGCGGCTCGACGAGAACGGGAGGGCCATGGCCCGGCTCGGGAATCTCGCCGCGGGTGAGCTCGAGCTCGTTGAGGGCGAGGGCGGCTACAGCACCACGGGCCAGGGCGCGGCACTGCCGCTCTCCCTGCCCCCGCTCGACGGCATCCTCGGCGGGAGGCTGGTGCTGGTGGTGAGCATCGAGAACAACGTGATCACCGGCCATGCCGCCCTCGGCAAACCCGGACGCGCGGTGCCCCGGAACGACTCGTCCTTGCTGGGGATGCTCGGCAAGGAGCCTGAAGCCCTGGGCCTCCAGGGCCTGTCGAAGCTGGGCATCAAGTCGATCCACAACACGCTGGAGAACGGAGTCCTGAAGCTGGGCGCCGAGTCGGTGGACTTCACCTTGAGCGGCTTCGTCACCGGCAGCGGACAGCTCGGCTTCGAGAATGGCCAGGTGAGCTTCGGCGGCCAGGCTGAGGTCAAGCTCCCCGGTGGCTCGGGCGGCAAGCTCCAGGTGAGCTACAGCCCCGAGACGGGCCTGTCCGGCGAGACGCACCTGGAGGTGTCCATCGGCAAGGTGTCCGGTGGGGCCGACGCGCGGCTGAACCAGGGGGTGCTCGACATCCAGGGAACGGCCAGCTACGCGGGCGACCGGCTCAAGGGCAGCATCACACTGCTCGCCACGGATGCGGCCACCGCGCGCGACATCACGACGAAGGACCCACAGGCCGGCGGACTTCCCACGCCGGGTGGCGAGGGTGCTCCAAGCGCGGCCCCAGGAGCCGCGAGCCCGGGCGCGGCCGGAGCGCAGGCGAAACCAGGACCGCGCGCCTTCTGCGGCTGGGGCGAGCTGGACTTCTCGCTGACGGAGTGGCTCACCGGCAAGGCGAAGGTGGTGGTGGGCAGCACGGGTGAGGCCACCGTGCGAGGGGAGATCGCCCCGCCCAAGGAGATCATCCTCTTCGAGCAGAAGGAGTGGACGAAGAGCCTGCTGAAGCTGGAGGCGCGAGCGGCCTATGGGTTGCCGGTGGTGGGCAACGTGTTCGTGTTCGCCAACGTCGGGCTGGAGGCACTGGCCACCATCGGACCCGGCAAGCTCTACAACATCAAGCTGTCGGGGCAGTACTCGACGGACAAGCGGGTGGACAAGGAGCTGAACCTGCAGGCGACGCTGAACATCTCGGCGTTCGCGGGCCTGCGGCTGCGGGCCGAGGGTGGCGTGGGCGTCGAGCTGCTCGGCCACGACATCAAGGCGGGCGTGGGAGTGTGGGCGCTGACGGGAGTGAGAGGCTACGTGGAGGCCACGCCCATCATCGGCTACCGGCAGAAGGCGGGTGCGGCGGGGGAGTTCTACATTCAGGGCCACATGGAGCTGGCGGCGCAGCCCTTCCTGGGGCTGGGGGGAGACCTGTTCTTCGAGGTGGACAGCCCGTGGTGGTCGCCGCTGCCGGACGACAAGTGGACGTGGCCGCTGGGGAGCCTGGAGTACCCGCTGCCGGGGGAGTTCGGAATCGGGGCGGACGTGGAGCACGTGCTGGGCTCCAAGCAGTGGCCGGCGGTGAAGTTCACGGAGGTGGAGTTCGACGGCGGCAAATTCATGAGCGACCTGCTCAGCCAGAGCGTGCCGGGCAAGAGCAAGGGCGGCGAGGACCACCAGCCGGCGAAGTGGGACGAGGGAGGAGCGGCGGCCGCACCCGCCGGTGGCAAGAAAGGCGCGGGTGGCAAGAGTGCCTCCGCTCCCGCGAAGGCGCCCGCCCCAGGTGGGAAGAAGGGAAGCAAGAAGAGCGCGAGTACGAAACCCGCAGAGGACAAGATCAGACCTGGCAAAGACAGCAAGGGGAAGCCAGGGAAAGGCAAGCCGGGCAAGGACGAGGGCGAGAGGGTTGGCGAGGAGGGTGGAGAGACGGTCCCCAAGACGCTTGTCGAACCGCATTCGGCCACCATGAACAAGGTGTCGCCCGCCCTGGCCAGGGAGTTGGCCACGATCAAATCGGGGTCTGTTGTCTACAAGGCCGGAGGCGATCCCAGGCAGGTAACGAAGAAACTGCTCGCGGAGCACCAAGATGCTCGATACGACAGGCCGAGCGGGCAGCTCACGCTTCCGCCAGTCAAGCACGACCCCCTCGAGAGGTCGGAGTCCGTAGCAGAGGTGGGAGCAAAGATCGCCCAGCAGACGGGAGTTTCGAAGGTGATGGTGACCCGCTCCGATAGGGGGATCAGCTTCGATGGCAACATCAATCCCACGGTCGTGGGTCTTGCGACGTATTCAGGCGCACTGAAGAACCTGGATCCTTTGATCAAGGAGATCGAGAAGCACGCCCAGAACCTACTTCCCTCGCAGCAATTCTTCCGCTCCATCTGCCGGGAAGCCGCGGACCGGCACGGAGCAACCGTCACCTTCGACGAACCAGCATGGCCAGCATACAAGACCACGGCTCATTTCAAGCATGGGGTCAGCGGCGAGACCTTCGATGCCGAGATCGTTCAGATCTACAAGGATGATGTCTGCCCCGCTTGCGGCACCGTCACCGAAACCATCGGCTCGGGAGGAGCTTTCTCTGGCCGGGTTGGCGACACTCGTCCGCACAGCGTCATCTCCCAAAGCGTCTGGGAAAAAGCAATCGAAGGAGTGTTTCACAAATTCGGAGTCACGACACAGGATCGCTGGGTCAAGAAAATCATTTCCGCGGGAACCAGCACAAAAGGCCCCGCAGTGACAGAGGACGCGCAGTGTAAAACCTGTGACAACGCACAGGGTCCCTGGACGCTCCTGAAGCGTCACGCCGGACACGCCCCAGCCAGCGTTCCAGTAGGCAACCAATATGCCAAGGCCACCCAGGCACAATTGGAGCAATTCACCAAGGACAAGATCGAGGACATCATCCACGACAAGCTATTCGGCATCAAAAAAACCCTGGAGCAGCCGGCGGGAACTCAAGATCGACCACTGACAAGCCAAGTCTACACGAACATCATCAACCCGCCTGGTGGCAGCAAAATCGATGCATTTTTGCAGACACTGCGAGCGGACGTGCTCGCCGCGGCAAGATGAGCGAGGGGAGTGAACATTGAATTGGGATGATTTTCTAGGCAAATGCGGGCACTGGTGCCCACGACTGATTGGCCAAGAACAGGAGCTCGACAGGTTGAGCGGCGAGGTGCCCGAAGCCTGGCTCGCGCTCGTCAAGAGCCCCGACGCGGTCCATGTCCGTGAGCTCTGGGCTCCTGCATCGGAGGTCCTGCCACGCTTCGTCGATTACCTGTCCAGGAGCATTCTCGACGCGAAGATCGGAGTCTGCGGGACGGGCCACATCCTGGTCTATCAGCTCAAGGATTGGGATGAAAACAGAATCAATGGTTACGAAGATGGATTCATGATGGCTGGAAAGCCCACGCCGCCATCGTGCATCGATCGATTCGAAGGAGAGATGGGTGAAATTCCGCGGTCGTTGAGAACCCTGTGGGAGTTGCACGGCTTCGTGCGCCTCAAGAGCGATGAGTTTCTCAAGTCCGTCGACCCGGCCCAGCAGTTGTTTTCCCATACACCCGAATTGCTTCCGGCGAAGGAAGACAGATGGCAGGCGGGGCGGCGCCTGGAATGCCTTGTAATCGTCGAATCGACATACGACCTGATGACCTGCCTGACAAGGCAGCCCGGTACTCGCCGCTGGGATGATCTTCTCGTCTCCGCCGAGTACTGGGGTAACACCATGCGCGAAACACAGTATCGCGGTATCGACGACCTTCTTGCGGACTGGTCGTTCCGCAGTTGGGAATGACAAAAATATCTCGAGCAGGAGAATCCCCATGGGTATTCCCTCAGCAACGCTCCTCACCCTGCGCGACTGCGCCCTGGCGGCCCTGGCGCGGAAGCTCGACCCCTCGGAGGACGACACCCCGGACGAGCTCCGGGTCCTGCTCCGCGCCCGGCAGGGCGTCGAAGCCTCGCACCCCGGCTGGCTCACGGCCGCGCGGGCCTGCCTCGAAACGCCCACCCCCGGCGACGCGCCCCTCGTGCGGCTCGCCCGGGAGCTGAACCTCTCCCTCCTGGAGCTGCTCACCGTGGCCCTCGCGGCGGCCGTGGAGGAGGAGCCCCTGGTGGGCCGTGCCCTCGCCTTCCTCCAGCACCCCGCCAGCACCTCCCGTCCCTCGCTGGGCCTCGTCTCCTCGGCCTTCGCCGAGGCGGCTCCCCCGGGACTGTTTCCACTGCATGGCCTCGCCCATGGCACCGCCGTGCGCGGCGGGCTGCTCTCCCGCTCCGGCACCGAGGCCCCCCTCGCCGAGCAGACGCTCGCGCTGCCCCTGCCCCTCTACTTCGCGCTGCGCGGCCAGGAAGCCTCGTGGCCCGGAACGACGCTCGGGCCCGGCCCCTACCCCGAGTTCCTCCTCCCCGCCTCCCTCCTCGGCCAGGTGCGCCGGCATGCGGACACCCTCGCCGCCCATCCGCGCAGCGCGCTCCTGCTGCGCGGCGGCTCCACGGCGGAGCTCCGCACCGTGGCGGCCGCGCTGGCCACCGCCATGGGCCGGCGACCCCTCTTCCTCGAAACCGACCGGACCGAGGCGCTCGGCCCCTATCTCCACCTGCGCTCGCTGCTGCCCGTGTTCTGCTTCGACCTCGGCCCCGGAGAGCGCAAGCTCGTCCCCTCCCCGCCCCTCTACGAAGGCCCTGTCCTGCTCACCAGCGGGCCGGAGGGGAACCTCGAATGGCCCGAGGGAAACCTTCTCACCTGGACGCTGCCCGTCCCCGGTCAGCAGGAGCGCCGGGCACTCTGGGAGGCGGCGCTGGGAGACGCCCCGTTGGCCGAACACCTCGCGAGCGCCCACCGCCACCGCGCGGGGAGGATCTCCCAATTGAGCCGCCTGGCGCGGCGTCACGCCGCCGTGGCGGGCCGCGCGGCACCGGAGGCACGGGACCTGGTGGCCGCGGCGTGGTCGGCCGAGGGCGCCGGGCTGGGCTCGCTGGCCCAGGCGCTGCCCGAGCCGATCAGCGACGAGGCCCTGGTGGCCAACCCGCCCCTCACCGCCGAGCTCCAGGCGCTGCTGCTGCGCTGCCGTTCGCGCGAGGGATTGGCCCAGGGGCTCGGTGCCTCCGCCACCACGCGCTACCGCACGGGCGTGACGGCGCTCCTGGTGGGCCCCTCCGGCACGGGCAAGACGCTGGCGGCGGGTTGGCTCGCCACACGTCTGGGAATGCCGCTGTACCGGGTGGACCTCGCCAGCGTGTCGAGCAAGTACATTGGAGAGACGGAGAAGAACCTCGCGCAGCTCTTCGCGCGGGCCGAGCATGCCGAGGTGATGCTCCTGTTCGACGAGGCGGACTCGCTCTTCGGCCGCCGCACGGACATCCGCGATTCGAACGACCGCTTCGCCAACGCGCAGACCAACTACCTCCTCCAGCGCATCGAGTCCTTCGATGGGGTGGCCCTCCTGACGAGCAACAGCAAGGGCCGGTTCGATCCGGCCTTCATGCGGCGGCTGGACTCCATCATCGAGTTCCCGATGCCCGGACCCGAGGAGCGGCGCTCCCTCTGGCAGGCGCACCTCGGGGAGGGGCACCGGGTGGCGCCCAAGGACCTGAACCGGCTGGCCGCGATGGCGGAGCTGAGTGGTGGCCACATCCGCAATGCCGTGCTGCTCGCGGCGGTGCTCGCGCGCCAGGAAGCGCGTCCCATTGAGTACACAGACCTCTTGAGAGGCTTCGCGAGCGAGTACAAGAAACTCGGGCGCCATGTCCCCGCGGAGCTACGCCCGGCTGGAAACTGAAGACTGGAGGCAATGCCAATGCCAGACATCTCGAACGAAGCCAGTGGCTCCCCCCCGAAACCCATCCTCATGGACGAGGGCTCCAACGCCTACGTACTGCCAGCCAGTGATGATGGCTCGGTGGGTCCGATCGAGCTGGGATTTCCCATCAATTTCTTCGGAACCTTCTACACCCGGCTCCACATCAACACGAATGGCAGCGTCACATTCCAGGCGCCGCTCTACAAATACATCCCCTTCGAGGTGACGGCCGGAAGCATTCCCATCATCGCCCCCTTCCTGGCGGACGTGGATACGCGGGCGGCGGGCTCCGGACGTGTCAGATACGGCACCGTGCGCTTCGATGGCCACCTGGCCTTCTGCGTGAATTGGATTTCCGTCGGCTACAGCCGGGAGCGCACCGACAAGCTCAACAGCTTCCAACTCCTGCTGGTGGACAGGAACGACTCGGGGCTGGGCAACTTCGACATCGTCATGAATTACGACCGCCTCGAGTGGGAGTCCGGGGCCGCCAGCGGAGGGAACGGCGGCCTGGGAGGCCAGTCCGCGGCGGCGGGCTTCTCCGCGGGCACGGGCAAACCGGACACATTCTTCGGCTTTCCCGGCTCGCGGCTCCCCGGTGCGCTGCTCGACGGCAACGCGGCGACGGGACTGACCCGCACCAGCCACAACAGTTCGCTCCTGGGCCGGCACGTCTTCCGGATGCGCAAGGGCTCGCTCAGCATCCCGAAGCCGGCGGGCCGGAGCCAGAAGGCCAAGGCTCGCATCGTGCGGCTGCTGGATGGCCGGGTGCTCGCACTCGGAGACTGGGTTCCCCTGGTCGACATCTTCGATCCGCGCACCGATACCTGGGTGCCCACCGGCGATACCTCCGCCAACCGCCGCACCTACACGGCCACGTTGCTGCCGGATGGCCGCGTCCTGGTGATGGGGGGCGAGGACAAACCATCCACCGCAGAGCTGTATGACCCGGCCACCGGAACCTGGCGGGCCGCGGCCCCCATACGCGAGGGTAGAATCAAACACACGGCCACGCTGCTACCGAATGGGCGGGTGCTGGTGGCAGGGGGCGAGAATGCCTCGGGCACGCGGCATGCCTCGGCCGAGGTGTATGACCCGGCCACGAACACCTGGACCACCACCGGCAACCTGAATACCGCCCGGGGCGCGCACACTGCCACGCTGCTGAAGGATGGGCGGGTGCTGGTGGCAGGGGGCGAGAACACCTCCACCCAGAGGCTCGCCTCCGCCGAGGTGTACGATCCAACCACGGGTACCTGGCGGTTCACGGGAGTCATGGGCACCCTCCGGTACGATCATTCGGCCACGCTGTTGAAGGACGGACGCGTATTGGTCGCCGGAGGAAACCGCATCGAGGACACCAGCGGCTCGGCCGAGTTGTACGATCCGGCCACCGGCACCTGGCAGGCCACCAGCCGCATGGAACAACCCCGCCGCGATCACACCGCGACCCTGCTGGACACCGGACATGTCCTCGTCACCGGAGGCTACCACGAGGCCGTCGGCATCCTCACGGGGGCCGAGTTGTACGATCCGCACCTGGCGTCCTGGAACCGCGTCGCCTCCCTGCAAGTGGATCGTGAGCACCATGACGCGGCCCTGTTGAACGACGGCCGATTGCTGATCGTGGGAGGCATCAGCAACACCGGCCAGGGGACGTACGAGCTGTACGACCCGCCTCTCTCCCGGGGATAGGCGCGGGGAGTACTCCCGTGGTGCTTCTCATTGGGGAGGGAGCAGGCGGTAGGGCTTCAAAACCGGTGGGGGGCATGGAGACATTCCTCCCGAAGCCGGCCTGACGATGGGGCAGTTGTCCGACTGGCCATCGTTGGGACGGTCTGGGACGGGAACAGCCCGTACACGCACATCGCCTTCGAGTCCGGAAGCGACCAAGAGGCACGAGTAAGGGTGCAGGAGAGCGGCGCGAACCACGGCTCCAAGTTGGAGATCTTCATTGAAGGAGAGTGGGAAGCAGCCGCAGCTCACGCACGAGCAGGCAAGGGCCTTCCTTGATGCTCTCCGCGGTAAAGAAGTGCTCGAAGGTGGCGAACGTCGCCCCAAGTCGCGCGCAGCGCACACTCATTTGGCTAAGGAACCCGCCGATCCGGGCGGCGGGGCTTCTCTCCCGGCGAGCAAGCTTTCGAGAACGCGCGGAGAGGCTCACCGCTCCTTCCTCCCCCCCGAGCCGGAGTCCTCCACCCGCCCCTGAGCGGCGCCCGGCCGCAGGGCCCCCCTCCCACCCACCAGGCCCGGCCCCTCCATGACCCTTTTCTCCCGGCGCCCCGGCAGGTATGCACCGGTGCGATGAAGAACGCCGAGCAAGCCCAGCTGCCCCCGTCCACGGAGACCTCGTCCGCCCTGTCGCTGGAGGAGGTGCACCAGGTCACGCGCATCCTCGGAGCCATCGCCGAGAACCGCATGCTGCTCAACGGCATCCCCGAGGCGGACCGCAAGGCCATGCTGGAGGCGGCCGGCCGCGTGTTGAACCCGGAGCGCACCACCCTCTCCCGGCTCCACAAGGCGATGCGGCGCGAGCGCAAGGAGACGAAGCGCGAGCACGACCGCAACGTCCGCGCGACCACGGAGATCCGCGCCCTGCGCCGCTCCCCCGTCTTCAACGTGCCGCAGCTGCCTCCGCCCCCGCCCTCCGAGGAGGGTCCGGAGCGCATCCTGGAGGTGCCCCGCCGCTGCTACGTGTGCAAGGCCGAGTACCGCAAGCTGCACTTCTTCTACGACACCATGTGCCGCGAGTGCGGGGACTTCAACTACGCGAAGCGGACCCAGCGGGCGCCGCTGACCGGCAAGGTCGCGCTCATCACCGGCGCGCGCGTGAAGATCGGCTATCAGGCCTCGCTGATGCTGCTGCGCTCGGGGGCGCGCGTCATCGCCACCACCCGCTTCCCCATGGACTCGGCGGAGCGCTACGCGCGCGAGCCCGATTTCGCGGACTGGTCGCACCGGCTGCACATCCACGGGCTCGACCTGCGGCACGCCCCCAGCGTGGAGCTCTTCGCGCGGCACCTCGAGCAGACGCACCACCGCCTGGACATCCTCATCAACAACGCGGCGCAGACGGTGCGCCGGCCGCCCGGCTTCTACGAGCACCTGCTGGCGGGCGAGCTGCGCCGCGTCGAGGACCTCCCCCCGGAGCTGCGCCCGCTGCTCGCCGGACACGTGGAATGCGTCGCGGCGGTGCAGCCCACGCTCGGCGCGGGTGGCACGGACCCGTCGTCGCTCATGCCCACGTGGCGCAGCACGGACCCGGCCATCGGCATCCACTCGTCCGCCGCGCTGTCGCTGCTGCCGTATGCGCTCGAGCAGGAGGGCGACACGAGCGCCCTCTTCCCGAAGGGGAAGCTGGACGCGGACCTGCAGCAGGTGGACCTGCGGGAGATGAACTCCTGGCGGATGAAGCTCGCGGACGTGTCGACGGCCGAGATGCTGGAGGTCCACCTGGTGAACGCGGTGGCGCCCTTCATCCTCTGCGGCAAGCTCAAGCCGCTGATGATGCGCGACCGCGCCTCGCCCGGCCACATCGTGAACGTGTCGGCGATGGAGGGCAGCTTCTCGCGTGGGACGAAGACGGACAAACATCCCCACACGAACATGGCCAAGGCCGCGCTGAACATGATGACGCTGACCTCCGCGCCCGACTACGCGAAGGACAACATCTACATGAACGCGGTGGACACCGGCTGGGTCACCGACGAGGACCCGGCGCAGCACTCCGAGCGCAAGCAGAACGAGCTCGACTTCCACCCGCCGCTGGACATCGTCGACGGCGCGGCCCGCGTGGTGGACCCCGTCATGACGTCGGAGAACACCCGCCAGTTCGTGTGGGGCAACTTCTTCAAGGACTACCGCCACACCGCCTGGTGACGGCCCTCGGCAGGCGTAGCGCCTCCCTCAGGGATGCGCGATGACGATGAGCGTGGAGGCACGGGCTTCCACGCACGCCATCACCTTGCGCATGGTCACGGGATCCAACGCGCCAAAGGCCTCATCGAGCACCACGACCCGGGCCCGCTGCAGCAGCGCCCGCGCCACGAAGACACGGCTCTGCTCCCCGTGCGAGAGCTGCCAGCCGCGCTCGCCCACCAGCTCCATCAATCCGGAGGGCATGCGTGCCAGCAACTCCCCCAGGCCGAGCTCCTCGCAGAGCGCCTTCGCGGTGCTCAGGTCATCGGGGGTGGGAGGCCACGTGCGCCCCAGCAACAGGTTCATCGCCAGCGTGCCGGACACCACGTGGTTCTCGTGGAACTGGGGAGCCCCTGCTATCTGCGCGCCCCACCCGTCCCGCGTCCAGGTCGCCATGTCCAGGCCGCCCAGCAGCAGCAGCCCCGAGCCCTGTCCCCGCAGTCCCGTCAGGATGGAGGCGAACGTGGACTTGCCGGAGCCGGAGGGTCCCTCGAGCAGCACGCGCTCACCGGCACGCACCGTCAGCGAGGCCCGTTCGATCACCGCCCGGGGAGCCCCCGTGTGCTTGAAGACGAGGTCGCGCACCTCGAGCAGGGCCTGGGTCTCCGGAGGAGCCACCTCGGGAGGCAGGGGAGCGGCCGCGCCCCCCGTGGTGCTGGCACTGGAGCGCCGGGCGGCCTCCAGGATGGGACGGATGCTGCGGAACAGCACGCGCGCACCCGAGATGGCCAGGACACCCACGGACAGGGAGCCCACGGCTCGCGCCGCCAGCAGCGCGGCGCCCACGCCCACCGCGATCCTCGCCGTCGAGGCCCCCGAGAGCACGGCGGGGAGCGTCGCGATGATCGCCACCGGGAGCAGCCCCCTCCTGGCGAGTGCCGATACCCGGGCCGTGGCTGCATCCAACTGCTCGGAGGCCTCGGCGTAGTGGGCCAGCTCCTGGTCCTCCGCGTCGTGCCACCGCTCCGGCCGCTCCTGCGCGAGCCGCGTCCGGTGGCCGAGCATGCGCTCGATGAGGGCATGCGTCATGGCGATCCGCGCATCCGTCCACGCGCGGAAGCGCACCGCCTGGCGCATGACGAGCACCGCCAGCACGCCGCAGAAGCCGCCCAGCGCCACCAGCCCGTACCAGCCCGCGGGGCCCGTCACCATCACGCTCGCGGCCAGCACCAGGTCCACCACCGCCAGGAGGCTCGCGAAGCCGCCCGTCAGCACCAGCTGCTCCATGCCCGCGCTCTCGAAGGTCCTCCCGACGAACTCGCCAATCCCTCCGCGCCGGGACTCGTCCACGGGCAGCGCGAGCGCCCCCGCCAGCAACTGCCTGCGCATCAGCGCGGAGAGTTGCATCGCCAGCGAGCCCTGCACCCAGGTCAGCGCCGCCTGGAGCGGCACCAGCGTCAGCCCCATGAGCGCCCAGGCCCAGAGCCACCCCGGATCCAACTGCCCCTCGAACGCGCCCCGGCCAATCAACCACCAACTGGAGAGCACACACACCTGGACGATGGCCGCCAGCACGAAGAGCAGCACCAGCCGCCGTCCGGCCTTCAGTGCCCGCAGGTGATGGCGCATGCGGGCTCCCGGAGGCAGCCGGAGCGTGCGTGCGGCGAAGAGGTAGATGTTCGCGAGCTGTGCCCCCAGCAGCGCCTTCCGGGCCAGGGTCCGATGGGGCTCTTCCAGAGCGGTCTGCGCCAGGACGTGATCGACCAAGGGTCCCTGGATGTGCTCGACGCGCGCCTGCGCGGCGGCGGTCAGCGAGGAGAGCGGAACCTCGTGCACCGTCTCATCCGGCGCGATGACGCGCGCGGTCCGTCCCGAGGACGGCAGCCGGAGCAGCGCGATCACCCGGGCGCCCGTCAGCTCCACGAGCGCCGGGGCCGCACGGCTCAACACCTGTTCGACCTCACCGTGGCGCGTGTAGTGCGGCAGCAGCTCGAGCCCCAACGCCTGGGCCACGCCGTCCATCCACTCGCCCACGCGGCTATGCTCCGCGGGCACCGCGCGCGAGAGGGTGGGCAACGGGTTGGGCAGCGGCATCCGAGCCGCTCTCGCCAACGCCTCCATCGCATCACCCGCGCGCTCCAGCGGCCAGACCACCGCCTCCACGTCACTCACCCTGCGCATTCGCCCGCTCCTCCCCACGTCGCTCGGTGAGCACGCCCTGCTCCAGGACGAGCCGCCTCCACCCGTCCCGCGCGGACAGCTCGCGCTGGATCGACGCCTCCTCGTCCAGCAGGGCGCGGTAGTGCGAGTCCGCGCGCGCCGCGAGCGTCCGGGGTGCGTCGTCCTCCACGAGCTGCCCGTCCTGGATGACCAGCACGCGGTCGAACGAGAGCGTCTCGGCGATGTCGTGCATGATGCACAGCAGCGTGGCCCCCTCGAATTCCCGCCGCGCCCGCTCCAGCAGCGCCGTGCGCCGGTCCCGCTCCAGCCCCCGGAAGGGCTCGTCGAAGATGGCCAGCCGCACCCCGGGACGGAGCAACGCGCGGCCCAGACGCACCCGCTGCCCCTCGCCCCCCGACAGCAGGCCACCGCCCTCGCCCAGCCGCGTCTGGAGTCCCTCGGGCAGCGTGTCGAGCAGCTCGACGAGGTCGGCCTGGTGCAGGGCCCGCCCCACCCGAGGCAGCACCTCGGCCGGGTCGGTGCCATAGGTGAGGTTGTCCACCAGCGGCTCGTTCCAGAGCGACACCTCCGGCTCCAACCACGCCGTCTCCCGCCGCAGCCGCCACAGGGCCTCGCCCTCCAGCGGCTCGCCCTCCACCTCCACGTGTCCAGCGGAGGGCCGGTGCCAGCCCAGCAGGAGGCCCACCAGCGACGACTTCCCCGCCCCCGAGGGCCCCACGATGGCGACGTGCTCACCGGGCCGGACCGAGAGGTCGATTCCGTGCAGGAGGGTGTGGCCCGCGGCCTTCACGTCCACCTGACGCAGCGAGAAGCCCACGCCCCGAGCCGCCTCCACGGGCCGCTCCGTCCGGGGCTGTGTGGCCAGCGCGACGGACGTGTCCACCTCGTCCGGAGCGAGCAGCGGCTCCATGAGGCGGCCGGTGAGCGACGACGCGGCGGGGTACTGGCGCAAGCCCTCGGCGATCTGCCGGCCCAGCGTCACCAGGGCGAGCGCCCAGTAGACGAGCAGCAGGATCGCGCCGGGAGGAAGCCCTCGCGAGAGCGCGTGCACGACGATGGCCACCGAGCCCCCGGTGGCGACGAGCGAGGCGAGCGTCTCGGCGGTGGTGCTCCGGCGCAGCAGGGTGCGGGCGGCGGAGATGAACTCGTGCAGCGGCTCCTCCTGGGCGCGGCGCAGCGTGGGCCCGGCCCGGTGGGCGCGCAGGGCCACGGACCCGCGCAAGGCGTCCAGGTAGAAGCCCGAAAGCACGCCATCGAAGTCCCGCATCCGGCGATCGGCATCGAGCAACGAGCGCTGCGCGAGCACGGGGACGGCCACCGACATTCCACCCGAGAGGAGGATCAACAGGGCGCTGCGTGGGGACAGCCACATCAACCCCGCGAGCGTCACGAGCAGCTCGGCGGAGGCGCGCAACAGGGTGACGGCGAGGGTTGGCACGGTGCGCACCTGGTGGATGCCATGGCAGCGCTGCGCCATGTCCGAGACGAGCCGGCTGCGGAAGTAGCGGTCGCCCAGGCGCGGAATCTTGTCGAGGAAGGCGAGCCGCAGACGCAGCTCCAGCCGCCGCCCCAGGTGGAGCGTGCCGAGCGACAGGGGCAACTCGAGCATGAGCAGCACGCCCAGCAGGGCGATCAGCGTCACGACTCCGGCGAGGCGCTGTCCCGAGGTGGTGAGGTACCGCCCCGCGTCGATGACCCCGCGCAGGAGCAGGGCCTCCAGGAAGCCACCCACGGCCGCGGACACACCGATGGCGGCGAGCACCGCGGGCGCGAGCACCCCATCCCGGCGCAGCAGGGCCACCAGCTCACGCAGCGGGTGGGTGGGAGCCTCGCGCAAGGCGGCATCGAGCTCGGGGGGCAGCGGTGGTTCATCCGCGCCGCGCTCGCCGCGCAGCCCACTGACCTTGACGCACACGGCGCCGCGCAGGGAGAGCTGCTCGGCGTCCGGCCGTCCCAACGCCGTCCAGTAGGTGAAGGGGATGAGCTGCTGGGCACGGCCCTCGTCCAGGGCGGTGCGCACCTCGCGCAGGAGTTGTTCGAGGAACGCCACCGCGGTCTCACCCCACTGCACGCCGCCGCCCTCCACGAGCGTCCGCACCAGCCGCGCCGTCGCATCCAGGCAGGCGATGCCCTTCCAGGTGGGGTCCTCGAGCGCCTGGGCAATCAGCCGCTCCGAGCGGGGCCCACCGACGACGGAGGACAGCCCCCGGCGCAGACCTCCGAGAAACTCATCCGTGGCGGCCCACTCGCGGAACCCCTCGGCGGAGACGGGCATCGCGTGGATGAAGAGCTGGTCCATCAGCTCGGTCACGGACATCCACCGCCGCCCGCGTGCGGGATCCATGACCTGGACGAAGGGGCCCCACTTCTTCCAGACCACCAGGAAATGCAGGCTGCCGTTCGGGAGGCTCACCACGACGATGGCCGGCAGGGCCCGGGTCTCGTCGAGGAACAGATAGTCCCGGGGGAGCATGGACTGCTCCGCCTCCAGCCCCAGCGTGACGGCCAGCTCCTCGATGACGTCGATGGAGGTGCCGTCCACATCGGTCTGGCAGGCCTCGCGGAGCCGGCCATAGCTGACGGGGACGCCGAAGCCATCGAGCAGGGACTTGAGGGCCGCGGGGCCGCAGTCCATGGCCGAGGTCTGGATGACCTCCGGAATGAGGAGACGTGGTCTACCCGCCATGGACTCAGCTCCCGCCCTTCGGCTGCTGGACCCGCGCCTGCGCCGGAGCCGAGGCCCGAGCCGGGCCATCGAGTCCCTGCCCCATGGTGCGGAGCACGAGCCGCATCGGCGTGGAATCGCCCACCGCGACCTCGATGGTGCCTGGCAGACCATGCTCGAGCGGGATGCCTCGTGGCAGCTCGTCCACCGACAGCTCGACCCGCACCAGGCCGTCGCGCGCCTCACTGGCCACCGCGACGACGGAGGCCTCGATCATTCCGAACTCCGTCCAGGAGAAGCCCTCCAACCGCATGCGCGCCCGTTGGCCCTCGCGGATCCGCCCCAGGGCCTCCGGGGTGAACTGCGCGACGATGCGCACGGGCCCGCCCGCCACGACCGTCGCGATGGGATCCCCCGCTTTCAGCTGCGCGCCCACTCGCACGGAGCTCGTCTCGCCGAGGACTCCGTCCGCTGGCGCTCGAACGATCCGGCCCTCCAGCTCGTCGCGCAGACGCTCCAGGGTGGCGCGCGCGACACGCTCCTCCGACTCGAGCCGGGCGATCTCCCCGCGCAACGAGGCGAGGCGGGTGAGCCGGTCGGAGGACTGCAGGCTCCCTTCCGATCTCACCCGCATCAGGGAAGCCCGGGCGGCCTGCTCGGCGGCCTGGGAGCGCTCCCACTCCGTGCGGACCCGGCTCCACTCCATCTCGCTCACCACGCCCCGCTGGAAGAGCTGCTCGAAGCTGGCCGCCTCCTTCTGGGCGCGGCGCGCCACCGCCTCGGCATCGGTGAGCCGGGCCCGCGCCTCCTCCACTCCCGCGGTCCCCTGCCCCTTCTGCTCCACCAGTGCCAGTTGCTCCGCCGCCAGCTCCGCGCGAGCGGCGTCCAACTGGGGGCCCAATCCCTGAAGCGAGGCCTCCGCCTCCGCCACCTGGCGCGCCTGCTCGTCATGCCCCAGCTCGACGAGGACATCTCCCGTGTGCACGGAGCGGTGGAGCTCCACCTGCGTGGCCACCACCTGCCCATCCACGGGAGCATCGATCGCATACACCTCGCGATGGAGCTCCAGCCGGGCCTGTGCGCTGCGCTCGTAGACGGTGACACGGGCCTGGAGGAACCAGAGGCCCCAGATGGCGATCAATCCCACCGGCAGCAGCCAGAGCACCGGCCGGCCCCGCCGTCGCAGCAGCGCGCGCCATGTGCGTGGGAACAAGCCTTCAACCTTCATGGAGAACCCCACGGAGGACCCTCATGAGCCCCCCCCCACCCTCGTGCGTGATTGCACTGTCCCATCCGATCGGCACCGCGGGGATGGAGGGCACCCGCTGGCTTCGTGAGGGACGCCCCCGCTCGTGAGGCTCAGCCCGCTCGCCCTCCAGGCAGGCCGGACCCACGGGAATGAGCATCACAAAGGCCCTGTCCGGTGCTCAGTCCCCTCGAGGTCCACCCTCGTCTGGAGCGGCCCGTGCGCGCGTGACCATCCCGGGCCCGCTCCCAGGAGCGCTCGCATGAATCAGGAAGCCGTGTCGCAGGAGCCCCAGGTGGAGCAGGAATCCGCTCGGGAAGCCGTGCCGTTGGATCCGCACGAGGTGTTGTACGTGCCCCTGCGGCGCCGCTTCACGAGCGAGTACGTGACGAACGAGGAGGGCCACCCGGAGCTGCTCATCCACTTCGGCTACGACGAGGTGTCCTTCGATGAGCCGGACCTGTTCGCCTTCGGGGAGACGCTGATGCAACAGGACCAGTTCATGGCGGGCAGCGCCACGGCGTGGAGCACGGGAGAGCCCTACGCCTGGGAGCGGGTGAAACGGCTGCTCGAGGCCCTGTTGGCCGAGGGGTTCCTCACGCGCGAGCCCCCGGGGAAGCCGCCCACCGAGAGCGAGTTCCACCGGAAGTTGATGGAGGACGAGGCGCGGCGGGAAGCGCCCACCGAGCCGCTGTGGTGGAACCCGGACTGTGCCCGGGTCATGGAGCGATTGACGGGGCGGCCGTTGGAGCTGGGCCATCTGGAGACGGTGATGCCGGTGCATCGCATCGCCCACCCGGCGCTGGATGCGGAGGGGCGGCACGTGGGGGAGATGAACGTCTTCCCCAACGCCATGCGGATGAAGATTCCAACGGAGTGGCGCATGTGCCAGTACCCGGGCAGCCGCTATCGCAACGAGGCGCAGATGAACGTGACGGCGCTCAAGGCGATGACGCGCTACTGGAAGCCGATGATGCAGGGACTGCTCCGGGTCCGCGAGGAGTTCCTGCGGCGCTACCCCCTGCTCCCGGACGGGCGCTGGCGGATGGGGGACCTGCACGCCCTGGCCTGCGACGTGCTGGCGCTGCCGACCCTGTTGCTGATGCGAGGGAACGCGCCCGTGCCCAACGGCACGCTGGAGCCGGTGCTGTCCTCCATCTTCCGGGTGACGGACGGCGTGCGGATGGTGCTGGCCTACCTGATGTTCCTCCCGGAGCGGCCGATGCCGTACGACACCCCCATCACGCCGGCCGAGCTGTACCGCTTCGTCGAGTACGGGAACTTCTTCATCTCGGGCCGGGGCGTCTGCGCGGGTCCACAGCCCATGGTGGAGGAGCTCTTCGCGACGTTGATGGAGGGCAAGCCCGTGACGGGGGCGCCGCCCGCGGTGCCGGAGTGGAACGCCGACATCCCCGCGGCGGTGGATTACGGGCAGCTCGGGCTCCAGCTCTACGCGCTCCAGTTCAACCTCTGGAGCTACATGGCCCGCGCCTACGAGGTGATTCGCGAGGCCCTGCTCCCGGTGGAGGACGCGCCAGGCAGCGTCCTGGGCCGGCTGCGGGAGCATGTCGAGCGGGACTGGGAGCTCATCCTGCCCACCCGCATGGAGCAGGCGGCGCAGCGGGACTGGGCCGAGGCCCGTTACATCGAGATGTTCGACCGGGCGCAGCGCGGCATGCGGGGCTTCCGGGAGGACACGCTGCTCCACCTGCGGGACGTGTTCACGCCCGCGAGGGACGAGATGGATGCGCGGACCCGCACGCTGCTCCGGGAGCTGCTCCACGCGCGAGCGGGCTCACCCTCGGGGACCCGGAGGGACGTCCTCGACACGGTGGCGGATGCCATCGCCGATTTCCTGGCCATCGAGCGTCCGGTGCTCCGGGCCCTGGACGGTGTCCAGCGTCAGGTCAATGCGCTGCTCCAGCGGCCCCATCCGGAGCGCAAGCTCACCAGCGAGGATCTCGCGCTCCAGCACCGCTTGCGCGTGGGCACCTTCGGCGTGCTGCCCCATCTGATGGACGTGCTCCGGGACGAGGTGGGCATCGCCCTCGAGACCACGGAGGACACCACGCACTGCTCCATCGCCGGGAATTGAAGTCACAAACGCCGTTTCGCCTCTCCATCCATGTGAAGGTCTCATCACAGGGAGCGAACACATGAAGATCAAGACGACGATTCGTGGCGGGCTGTTGTCCACCATCCAGACGGGTTCCATCATCGGCCGCGGCTGCTTGCCTGGAGGAGGCTTCCCCACCCTCCCGAAGAAAACCACCGTGGTGAAGTAGTCCCCGGACAGACGCGCTCGACTCCAGCCGCCAGTGGGTGGGCCCCCGCCCGCTGGCGACCGTGTCTTCGGGAGCGGCTCAGGAGCGGCCGAAGACGATCTTCTCGTCGCTCAGCAGCCGGGAGATGGCCGCCAGGCACACCGCGGCCAGCGCCACGCAGCCCACCGTGCTCAGCACGAAGGGCAGCGCGCCCAGCGGCTCGCCGCGCATCAGCTCCGACACCAGCAGCTCCTGGCCCAGCACCGGCACCACGAACATCCACGTCTGGCTCTGGATGGGAGAGAGCGCCAGCATCATGCCCGGAATCATGGGCAGCATCATGAGCAGCTGGAGGTACGTCTGCGCCTCCTTGAACGAGCGCGCGAACGTGGCCACGAGCATCTGCATCGCCGACGCGAGCAGCGCCAGGGGCAGCACCGAGCCCACCATGGCCGCGGCGGCCACCGCGTCCAGGCTCACCTTCACGCCCAGGTCCTGCAGCGGCACCCGCCTGGCCACCAGCATGAAGGCCACCGCCACCACCACCACCATGGTGCAGGAGAACACCGTGGTGGCCAGCCACTTGCCCACCACCAGCGTCCCGCGCTGCACCGGGTTGAGCAGCAGCGGCTCCAGCGAGCCACGCTCCCGCTCGCCCGCCATGGTGTCGATGGCCACGTTCAACCCGCCCATGAAGCAGGAGATGACGAGGAAGAGCGGAATCATGTTGAGGATGCTCGCCGCCAGCCGCTCCGGTGTGGCCAGGTCCACCTCTTCCACCCGCACCGGCGAGGCCAGCTCGGGCGCCACGCCGCGCGCCATCAGCCGCTGGGTGCCGAGCACTCCCGCGTACTGGCTCAGCAGCGCCTGGGTCCGCCGGATGGTGAAGCGCGCCTTGTTGCGCGAGTTGTCCATCACCAGCTGCACCTTCGCCGAGCGTCCCGCCGCGAAGTCCTTCCCGTAGTCCTCGGGGACGATGAGCACCGCGTCCAGCGTGCCGGCCTGGATGCGCGACTCGTAGTCGGGCGGAGCGTCGGACAGCTGGACGCCGTAGCGCTCCAGGAAGGCCATCAGGCTCGGCGCGTGGGCCCGCCCCACCACGGGCAGCTCCAGCGGCTTGTCCTGCCGGTTCCACGAGGCCAGCACCGAGAACATCACCGCGAAGAGCACGGGCCCCATCAACGAGCCGCCCAGCACGCTCGACACCGAGCGCCGGTCGCGCAGATGGTCCCTCATCTCCTTGCGGAAGACCGCCGTCAGGAGCGCCCTCACTGCATCAACCCCTGGTCACTGCCGATGACCGTCACGAAAGCCTCCTCCAGGCTGTCCTTCCCCGTCCGCGTGCGCAGCTCGTCCGGAGTGCCGTCCGCCACCACCCGCCCCTTCGCCACCACCACGATGCGGTCGCACAGCGCCGCCACTTCCTGCATCACGTGACTGGAGAACACCACGCAGTGCCCCTGCTCCTTGAGCCGGCGGATGAGCGTGCGCACCGCGCGCGTGCTCATCACGTCCAGCCCGTTGGTGGGCTCGTCCAGCAGCACGTTGCGAGGCCCGTGCACCAGCGCCCGCGCCAGCGCCACCTTCATGCGCTCGCCCTGGCTGAAGCCCTCGGTGCGCCGGTGCTCGATCTCCTTCATGTCCAGCAGCTCCACCAGCTCGGCGATGCGCTTGTCCAGCGTGGCGCCCGACAGGCCGTGCAGCTCGCCCGCGTAGTGGATGTGCTCGTGGGCCGTCAGGCGCGGGTAGAGGCCGCGCGCGTCCGGCAGCACGCCGATGGAGCGGCGCACCTCCAGCGGCTTGTCCGCCACCTCCAGCCCGTCCACCTTCGCGCTGCCCCTGTCGGGCCGGATGAGCGTGTAGAGCATCCGCAGCGTGGTCGTCTTGCCCGCGCCGTTGGGCCCGAGCAGTCCCGTCACCACGCCGTCCTCGGCGCGGAAGCTCACGTCCTCCACCGCCGTCACCGCGCCGAAGCGCTTGTGCAGGTTCGTCACTTCGATCATGTCAGGGCACCGGGCCAGCGAAGGAGGTGAAGAAGGGAGGACGCTTGAGGCCCTCGCCACACTTCGACGCGAGGCCCTCCACGCTGCCGCGGTTCACGAAGTCCTCCATCAGCGCGCGGGCGCACCCGATGGAGCTCGTCCCATGGCCCACGCCGGGCAGCGTCACGTGCAGGCTGTGCGTCAGCGTCTTCTTCGCGTCGTCGCCCCACGAGGGCGGCGTCACGGGATCCAACTCTCCGGAGAGCAGCAGCACCGGCGCGTCGGACTTCACGGGCTCGCGGTAGTCCTTGGGCAGCTCGCCCTTCGGCCAGAAGGCGCAGGGCAGCAGCAGGTTGCTCACCCCGGCCGAGCCCAGCCACGTACCCTTCGTCTCGCGCTCGATGGCCTCGGGGGTGATGTGGGGCGCGTCCTCCGCGCACACCACGGAGAGGAACATGCCCTGGCTCATGTTGCCGTTGATGCCGCTGCTCATGCTGTGGTGGATGGCGACGAGCGGCCGCCAGTCCCCCTGCGTGGCCCTGTCCAGCACCAGCGGCACCAGCGACGCCGCCTCGGGCATGTAGAGCAGTCCGCGCAGCACGCCGGTGAAGCCCTCCCGGGTGAGGGTGAGCTCCTCGGGCACGCCGGTGAGAGGGTGCTCCACCTTCGTGTGCACCGGAGCCTGTTGCAGCTGCGCGAGCAGCGCCTCGAAGCGGCCCCGCAGGTCCGGGTAGCGCTTCTTGCACTCGGCGTCCTGCTCGCAATGGGTGAAGAGGAGCTCCAGGGCGCGCTGGCTGTCGCGCGCGACGTAGAGGGGCAGCAGCAGCGACATGGGCGCCACGCCCTCGAGGATGGCCGTGCGCACGTGCTCCGGGTGCTGGCGCATGTACACCAGCGCCGCGCGCGTGCCGTAGGAGACGCCGTACAGGTTCAGCTTCTGGTAGCCGAGCGCCTCGCGCACCTCGTCCAGGTCGTCCATGGCGACGGGCGTGGTGTACAGGCGCACGTCCGCGTCGTAGCCCGCCAGGCACTTGCGGAACTCCTCTTCATAGAAGTTGGAGTCGAACTGTTTGGCCAGCGGCGCATCGGGAGGCACGGGGTCGCACGCGAGCGGCCGCGAGTCTCCGGTGCCGCGCTGGTCCACGAAGACGAGGTCGCGGTTGCGCTGGATGCGCTCGAGCACGGGCACCATGTGTCCGGCGAGCTTCGCGGCGCCCTGTCCGGGGCCACCGGCCAGCAGCACGAGCGGGTCCGGCGCGGGCGAGGCCGCGAGCGCCGGCACCACCACCACCTTGAGCGGCACCTTGCGGCCCTTCTTCGCCGCGCGGTCCTCCCACACCTCGTGGGTGCCACACAGGGCCTGGCGTCCCACGCCCTCCAGCCGGCAGGGCTCGAGGGCCATCTTGCGCGAGGTCTCCGCACCCGCACTCCGTGTACAGGCGGGCAGCGACAGCAGGGCACACAGGGCGGCGAGGAGGAGCCGGGAACCGGAGTCGAGCTTTCTCACGGCACCAGACTTACCACCGCTCCCCGGCCCCATGCATGTTGTCACACGGAGAGTGGCGGTCCGCTCCACGAGCCGGTTTGAATGGCCCGGCGGCTCATCCGTCCGCTGACATGCCCATGACCATGAACCTGAAGAACCGACCCCTCCTCCTCGTCGCCACCCTCGGCCTCGTCCTGCTCGCTGGCTGCGCCTCGATGCAGAAGATGCTGAAGAACGCCTTCCAGAAGCCCCGCCTCACCTTCAAGACGGCGCGGCTGTCCCAGGCCTCGCTCTCCGACGCCACGGTGGACCTCGTCTACCAGATTGAAAACCCCAACCCGCTGGGGCTGTCGCTGGCCTCCATCGACTACGCCTTCTTCGTCGAGGACAAGCAGGTGGTGGCCGGCACGCCGCCCAAGGGCCTCAACATCGCGGCCCGGGGCAAGTCGGAGCTCACCTTCCCGGCCAACGTGAAGTTCGCGGACATCGCCCCCGTGGTGACGACGTTCCTCACCAAGGACAGCGCCCGCTACAAGGCACAGGGCAGCCTGGGCATCCAGACGCCCATCGGCGTGCTCAAGTTCCCCCTGGAGCACGAGGGCGTCTTCGAGGTCCCCAAGATTCCGCAGGTGCAGTTCGAGGCCCCGCGCATCACAAACGTCACGCTGCAGGGCGCCACGGTGGAGTTCCCCCTCGTGGTGAAGAACCGCAACAGCTTCCCGCTGCCGGTGGCCGGCATCAGCGGTGGCCTGAAGGTGGCCGGCGCCAGTGTGGGCAACCTCAACACGGGTGACCTGGGCCTGCTGGAGCCCGGTGGCACGAAGCAGGTCACCCTGCCGCTGACCATCAACTTCCTGAGCGCGGCGAGCGCGGCCAGCGCCCTGCGCTCGGGCGGCAGCGCACAGGTGAAGTGGGACGGCAAGCTGGTGTCGGGCGGGCAGAACGTGCCCCTGGACGTTTCTCAACTCCTGAATTTCCGGCGTTAGCGGGGAGGGCGAGGGGGCAGCCGGGCGGACGAGTCATTGAAGGTTGTCCCCCGGCGCCTCAGCCGTTACGGTTGCGCCGCATCTTTCCGGGTCCCCCCATGCGCCGAATCCTCTTCAAGTCGAAGATCCACCGTGCGACCGTCACCCAGGCCGACCTGGATTACGAGGGCTCGGTCACCATCGACAGCCACCTGCTGCGCGCCGCCGACATCCTGCCCTTCGAGAAGGTGGCGGTGTGGAACGTGACGCGCGGCACGCGGCTGGAGACGTACGCGCTGGAGGGCGAGGCGGGCAGCGGCGTCATCTGCATCAACGGCGCCGCGGCGCACCTCAACAAGCCGGGGGACCTGGTCATCCTGGCCACCTTCGCCGAGGTGGAGGAGCACGAGGCGCTCAACTGGAAGCCCACGGTGGTGTTCGTGGACGAGAAGAACCGCATCGTGCCCGGCCGGACGGAGGAGATTCCGGGTCCGGCGCGCCGCATCGCCTGAACGGCGCTGGACGCTCGGTGCGTCCCACCGCTTTACGCTCCGGCGCGGGCTTGCCATGCTCGTGCGTCCATGAAGGGCGGTCCTCCGCCCCGGAGGCGAGCGAGCGATGAAGTGGACCTGGGCCTGCGCGGGCCTGCTGTGGGTGCTGGCGGGCTGTCTCACCGACAAAGAGGCCTTCCGGCCCAACCCCAACGATGAGGATCCGCTCGTGGGGGCGGTGCCGCTGGTGCGCTCGCCACAGAAGGACCGGTGCGCGCAGCATGGGCGCTCGTCGGTGCGGGGCAACTGTGACGAGGCGAAGTACCTGGCCACCGAGTACACGCGCCGGCTGTCGGTGGGGGACGAGGTGTGCCTGGAGGGGGGCTATGGTGACGAGCCGGGCGGGGCGTGCAAGGCGCGGGCGGCGGTCATCGACACGGCGCCCAACCGGGTGAAGCTGGAAGTGCGGACGGCGAAGCCGGACTCGCGCTGGTTCAACGCGGAGATGCGTCACGCCTGGTACGAAGAGGGCGCGCTGGTGGACCTTTACCTCGCCGAGCGGGGTTACTGAGGGAGGGAGAGACGAATGGCCTTCTATGAGCCCATCGCGGACAAGGTGAAGCAGCTGACGCCCGCGGAGCTGAAGAAGCTGGCGGACACGAAGCTGTCGGATCTGGTGCAGCAGGAAGTGCCGAAGGCGCGCAAGCGGGTGTTGGAGCTGGAGCAGCGCTATCCGTCGGCGGGGCTGCGCGAGCGGGCGCAGCGGATGATCGACGAGAAGAAGCACGTGGCGAGCATGACGGGAGGGGTGTTCGGGGCGTTCGGGCTGTTGGGGTTGCCGGCGGACCTGACGGTGATGGCGTGGCTGCAGCTGACGCTGCTGGTGGACGTGGCGACGCTGTACAAGGTGAACCTGAAGAGCGAGCGGGCGCGCAACGAGCTGTTGGACCTGTACGGGTACACGACGGGCGTGGGGCCGATTCAGCGTTCGGGGCCGAGGGTGTTGGGGAAGGTGGCGGAGGTGTTGCTGACGAAGGGAGGCCTGCAGACGTTGGGGCGGGCGATGCCGTTCGTGGCGGCGCCGGTGACGGCGTACCTGAACAACCAGCACATCCAGAAGGTGGGAGACCACGCGGTGCGCTTCTACGAGGGTTTCGACAAGGCGCACGCGAAGACGAAGGCGGCCTCGCGCAAGGCGGGCTGAGTCCACTCGCCGATGACTGAACGCGCCCCACAAGTCTGTCCGAGCACGGGGGCCTACCTGCGCCCCTACTTCGAGTCGTTGCTGGCGAAAGCCGTGTCGGACGCGACGCTGGCGCGGATGCCGCTGACGGTGCTCTGGGTGGACGTGGACGAGACGCAGGAAGGCAACGACGCGCACGGCCGCGAGGCGATGGACGCGGCGTTGAGCGGGCTGGTGGACGAGCTCGCGGCGGAGCTGGACGGGCGGGGGCCGATTGGCCGGATGGAGGGAGATGCCTTCGCGGCGAGCCTGTACGCGGTGGCGCCGCACATGAGCGTGAGGCTGGCGGAGGGGCTGCGCCGGCGGCTCGCGGACCGGCGGTTCCGTTCGCAGACGGGTGGCTTCCAGCTCACGGTGTCGGTGGGAATCGCGGGGCTGAGGCCCGGAGAGCCCTACGGCAACCTGCTGGAGGCAGCGGAGGCCTCGTGCGTCCAGGCGAAGCAGGCGGGGCGGAACCGGGTGGTGGTGCGCTGATGACTCCCTCGCCCTCCGGGCGAGGGGAAATGGGCGCGAGTCAGGGCATGTGCCCGGCGGCCCACCGTGTTCACTCACTCGATACTGAACGCCTTCATCCGGGCCTTGAGCGTATTGACCGCGATGCCCAGCTCCTGCGCGGCGCGGGTCTTGTTGCCCTGGTGCTTCGCCAGTGCCTCCCGGAGGTCCTCCGCGGTCAGGTCCACGGGCCGCTTGCGCAACGCGGTCACGGGCACCTCCAGGGTCACCCGAGCCATGGATGCGGAACCCTCGCCCTCGAAGCCCATCTGCCTCTGGCCCAGATACGTCTTCACCGCCTCCAGCGTGATGACGGTCCGCCGGTGCTCGATTCCCTCGAGCGACTGGAGCGCCACCTCGCGGGCCACCACCGTGCGCACCGTCGACTCCAGCTCGCGAATCTGCCCCGGCCAGCTCGCCTTCTGCAGGTAGGCGATGGCATCGCTGGTGAGCTCGGCGTCGTACTGCTGCTCCACCTTGAGCCGGTGCAGGAAGGTCTCCACCAGACTCGGGATGTCGTCGCGCCGCTCCTCGAGCGTGGGGAGGATGATGACGTCCCCCGTCGCGAGCCGCTGCGTGAGGTCCGGCCGCAGCCCGGTCTGCTGGAGCGCCACCTTGGAGGCGGAGATGAGCCGGAAGCGAGGTGGCGGCTCGCGGAAGTCCGCGGGAGCCCCCAGCGGCGCGAAGTTGCCGGTGCCCTCCAACACGTCCACCAGGAAGTCCTGGGCGATGCGCGGCAGGAACTCCACCTCGTCCAGGAAGAGCGTGCCCCGGTTGGCGCTGTAGAGCTTGCCCACTCGCGCGTAGGACGCATCCGTGAACGCGCCCTTCACGTGTCCGAGCAGCTCGCTCGTCAGCGCGTTGATGTCCTGGGGCAGCCGGCCGCAGTTGAGGATGACGAAGTTGCCCTCGAGCCGGCCGCGGCTGTGGATCTCCCGCGCGATGTACGTCTTCCCCGTGCCCGACTTCCCCAGCAGGAACACCGGGAGCTGGTGCCGGGCACAGACGTTGATGGCGCGCTCGAGCCGGACCGTCTCGGGCGACTTCCCCTGCTGCGAGCGCGAGCCCGCCACCAGTCCGTGCGGCACCTCCTCCAGGAGGGTGATGCGGCTCCTGCCATTGCCCAGCAGCACCACGTCTCCGGCCTCCAGCACCTGGTCCCTCGAGGCGCGGATCTCCTGGAAGTGCCTGCGCTCGTCGCCCTCCACCTGGACGTCGCTGCGGCCCAGGAAGCTGTGGTTGCGTGAGTTGAGATCCCGGTACACCCAGCGGTGGTCCTCGCGGAAGGACAGCCGCCCGTGCTGCCGCGACACCGCGTCGTGCGGGAAGACGACGGTGGACTCGGGCGCCCGTCCGAACACGTACGAGCGGTCCGGATACAGCGCGACGATCAGATCCTCGATGCCCTCCCGCTGGACGCGCAGCGCCCGGGGCTCGCGGTACGGCGCCGCCTCCACCTCCTGCGCGGGGGCCGGCGCGCCCAACGTCCTCAGCCGGCCATCACTCGTGCTGGACAGGCCGTCCTCCGGCGTCTCCTCCAGCGCGGGGTCCGTGATGGCCTGGATGGAGATGCTGGTCTTCTCCAGCGAGGGGCCGTTCAGCGCTCCGCCCTCCTCCGCCTGCTCCTGCCCGCCCTGCTCCTCGCCACGCCTCTCCCGGGTCGTCATGCGGCGCCCCCCTTCGGCTGATTGCCATCAGAGTTGATAGCAGCTTTGACGAGTCCATGCTGACAGGTCCCCCTGTCACCCCGCTGCGACCTATCACAAGTCCTTGAAACAACTCGGGATTCTCCCTCGCGTCACGCCCGGCACGGACCGTGCTCCAGCAGGGTCCATCCACCAGGAGGGCACACCATGTTCGTCATCACTGTCGGGCGGCTCGGAACGAGTGAGCGGAAGACGGGGACCCTGGCATCGCGCGAGGTCAGCATCGGCCGGGCGGCGGAGAACGACCTGGTGCTCGAGGACGAGCTCGTCTCGCGCGTGCACTGCCGGCTGGTGGCCGTCGAGGGCGGAGCCGTGGTGATGGACGAGGGCTCGAGCAACGGCACCTGGCTCAATGGCGAGCCCCTCACCCATCCCACGTTCCTCGCCTTCCACGATGAGCTCGTCGTGGGCCACTGCGTGCTGCGGGTGCAGTCGCTCGTGGGCCGCTGCACCACCGGGCGGACGCACCTGCACGCGGAGCCACTCCCGCCGGCCCGGCCCGCGCACCGCGAGCCCTTCCTCGACTGGGCCCACCTCCAGCGGCTGCCGGTGCCGCTGCCCCGCTTCGTCACTCGATGCCGAGCGCCTTCATCCGCGCCTTGAGGGTGTTGAGCGCGACGCGCAGCTCCACCGAGGCCCGCGTCTTGTTGCCCTCGTGCTTCTCCAGGGCACGCCGGATGTCCTCGCCCGTCAGGTCGCTCGGGCGCTTGCGCACGGACGCGAGCCCTTCCTTCGAGGGCCGCGTCACCTGCTGCACGGACTCGGAGACGGGGCCGCCGAAGCCCAGCTCCCGTTGCCGCAGGTAGGTCCGCACCGACTCCAGCGTGACGAGCGTGCGGTGGCGCGCGAGTCCCTCCAGCTCCTGCTGTGCCGCCTCGCGGGCCACCACCGTGCGCACCGTCGACTCCAGCTCGCGAATCTGTCCCGGCCAGCTCGCCTTCTGCAGGAAGGCGATGGCCTCGCGGGTGAGCTCGGCGTCGTACTGCTGCTCCACCCTCAGCTGGTGCAGGAAGCTCTCCACCAGGTGGGGGATGTCCTCGTGCCGCTCCTCGAGCGTGGGCAGGATGATGAAGTCCCCCGTGGCGAGCCGCTGCGTGAGATCCTGCCGCAGCGCCGTCTGCCGCAGGGGCACCTTGGAGGCGGAGATGAGCCGGAAGCGCGGCGGGGGCTCGCGGAAGTCCGCGGGGGCGCCCAGCGGCGCGAGTCCGCCCGTGCCCTCCAGCACGTCCACCAGGAAGTCCTGCGCCACGCTGGAGAGGAACTCCACCTCGTCCAGGAAGAGCGTGCCCCCGTTGGCGCTGTAGAGCTTGCCCACCCGCGCGAGCGACGCCCCGGTGAACGCGCCCTTCACGTGTCCGAGCAGCTCACTGGTGAGCGCGTTGATGTCCTGGGGCAGCCGTCCGCAGTTGAGGATGACGAAGTTGCCCTCCACGCCGCTGCGGCGGTGGATCTCCCGCGCGATGAACGTCTTGCCCGTGCCCGACTTCCCCAACAGGAACACCGGCAGGTGGTGGCGGGCACAGCGCTCGATGGAGCGCTCCAACTCCATCGTGGCGGAGGAGACCTGTTTCCCCGGGCGCGGGCCGGCCTCCACGCCCGGCGGCACCTCCGCCAGCAGGGTGATGCGGCTCTTGCCGTTGCCCAGCAGCACCACGTCCCCGGCCTCCAGCACCTGGTCGCGAGAGGGGCCCACCCGCTGGAAGTGCAGGCGGGCGTCCACCACGCTCTGCTCCTCCTGGCGCCCGAGGAAACTCCCGTTCTTCGAGTTGAGCTCCCGGTACACCCAGCGCTGATCCTCGCGGAAGGACAGCCGCCCGTGCTGCCGCGACACCGCGTCATTGGGGAAGACGACGGTGGACTCGGGGGCCCGCCCGAAGACGTACGAACGGTCCGGGTACAGCGGCACCGTCAGGTCTTCAATGCCCTCGCGCTGCACGAGCAGGGCCCGGGGCTCCCGGTAGGGCACCTCCCAGCCCCGGGGCTGCTCCGCGCTGGCCTCCCGGGGCTCGCGCTGCAACCGCTCGTTGCGGGTGTCGCCGGCGGACGCCTCGTCCTCCCGGCGCGTCGACGGGAGCGCCTGCCAGGTCCTGCTGCGCGAGGGCCCGCCCGGGGTGGGGGGTGACTCACCATCTCCGGTCGTCATCGGCCCTCCCGCCTGCTGCGCCACTGTCACGATTGATAGCAGTTTTGACAGGCACCTGTCGGCGACTCGGGGTATAGGGGGCCCCGCCGGGCCCGGAAAGGTCCGGATGTACGGGGTAGTCCGTAAAGCCTAGTAGTTGGCACGCATCGTGCTTGGAGTTTCGGAGGCAGCCGGAGAGCTGGACCGGCCTTCCCCCACCCTCCACCCAGAGGAGCACGCGTGTTCAACATCACTGTCGGGCTCATCGGAGAGAGCAGCATGAAGACGGGCACCCTGGCTTCGCGAGAGATCGCCATCGGGAGGGATCCGACGAACGATCTCGTGCTCGATAACGGGAGCGTCTCGCGCACCCACTGCAGACTGGTCGCCATCGAGGGAGCCGCCATCGTGTTGGACGAAGGCTCGAAGAACGGAACGTGGCTCAATGGGAGGCCAGTGGCCCACCCCAGCGTGCTGAAGTTCGAGGACGAGTTGGTCATTGGCCCGTACGTCCTGCGGGTGCAATCCCTGGTGGGCCGCGGGCTGTCCGCCGCGCCCCAGGAGCTGGGGGTCCGTCCATACCCAGGGCCCACGCAGGAGCCCGGAGAATCCCGGGAGAACACGGTGGTGTCCCGGGGTCTGTCCACGCTCGAGGAGCGGCGGCAGGCGCTGCGCTGGCTGATGTTGGAGCAGGGTCCCAACCCCCGTTTCGACGAGGTGCTGCGCGCGGCCCTGAAGGACTCGGACCTGGAAGTCCGCATGACGGCGGTGCTGGCGGCAGCGAAGTTGCGGGCCCGTGACCTTCTGCCCGCCCTCCAGTCCTCGGACCTGCCCACCCTGCTGCAGGAGGTGGACGAGCCGCGCGAGCGCCGTTTCCTCGAGGCCCTCTGGCAGGGGGTCATCCGATACCTCCAGGAGCGCCGTCACCCAGGGGACAGTGTGCCGGGGAGGGATCCGCTCAAGCCGCTGTGGAAGCTGCTGAGGGGCGAGCTGGAGGTGACGGACCCGGCGTCCATGCTGCTGTACTCGCTCACCACGGCCCTCACCATGGGCAAGATGCCCCGGCAGCTGCCGCGGGGCGTGGTGCAGCAGGACGGCCGCTTCTTCCTGGAGCGCTCCGGGCTGCCCCTGCGGTGGATCGCCCCCGTGGAGCACCTGCTGGGCGCCAACCCCGTGCGCCGCGTCACCTCCCCCGGCTTCTTCGTGGCCCAGGTGCCTGTGGACAGGCGTCTGGCCAAGTGGGTGGGTAACCCACAACCCACCCGTGTCGAGCTTGACCACGAGCAGGTGTGGCTCGGCTCCTTCAAGGAGGCCGAGCGCCTGTGCGAGGAGTTCTCGAAGATCGAGAATGCGCACATCCGCCTCCCAAGTGCGGACGAGTGGGAGATGTCGGCACGCGGAACGGACGGGCGGCGTTACCCGTGGGGCAACCTTCCCCAGGAGGACTGGGAGGAGTGCGCCTCGCCGTGGGGCGTGGAGTACCTGGTGGGAGACGTGCCGGAGTGGACGCTGGAGCACGAGACGGGCACGCAACTGCTGCGCGGGGGAGTGGAAGCGCGTACGTGGGTGCGGCACCCCGTCTACGAGGGCGAGGAGGAGTTCGCCGCGGCGCTGCGCCCCGTCATCCCCGGCGTCTGAGGGGTTACAGCTCGCGTCCTCCGGGACACAAGCCGCGTTCGCGGGCCCGCTGCTGTGCATCCGGGCCCGCGGTGAGCCACTCGCGCACCGCGGCCACCCGCTCGCGCAGCGCGGAGCTGGACGCCGCGTGCTCCAACCGCGCCACGTCATGATTCGTCAGCGCCCAGCTCAGCGGGGCCGTCTCGCCGAGCTCGAAGATGGCGGTGGTGAAGAAGCACGGCTCGCTCGCGTTGAGCTCGTCCTGCACCAGGCTCAGCAGCTCATCGTTGCGGAAGGACATGCTGGACTCGCGCGCCCGCAGCACCGCCTCCAGCGGTGACGTCAGCCCGCCCAGCAGCCCGTCCGCCGGAGCCACCTGCAGCTTCGTGCGCCGGCCGTTGCCGAGATGATCCCGAATCTGGATGAGCACCACGCCCGAGGTGCACTCGCGCACCCACTGGCGATGGGCGTGCAGCCACTGCACCGCCAGGTCCACGCCGTAGTTGTCGTAGTAGCCCGCGTCCACCACGCGCACGCGCGGCGAGGTGGGCAGCGAGCTGGCCGGGCTGACATAGGGGAACGACGCGCTCATGCGCGCCGCGGCCGCCACCGGGAAGGCCCGCTGCTTGAGGGGGAAGAGCTGGAAGAGCTGCACCCCGGAGAGGGACAGGCGGGACAGCGCCTTCTCCTGGGGCCCGTCGCCGTTGCGCTCCACCACCAGCGAGCTCGCCTCCGAGGACGTCAGCGCCGACAGGTCCAGGTTGCTCACCAGCAGCCGCCGTCCGTCCTCCACCAGCATCGGCGAGTACACCAGCGAGGGCAGCCAGCCCTCCGCCTCGCCCTGGCGCAGGTCCCCGAAGGTGCGCCCCAGCAGGCCGTCCGTGTGCCGCACCCAGGCGTTCTCCAGCGCCCGGCCGCGGCCCTCGCCGAAGGGCAGCATCAGCGCGATGGCCGCCGACGACAGGCTGTCCTTCTGCATCATCATGGGCAGCGCGTCCGGAGCCGCCATGCCCTGGGGGTAGAGCCCCGTCACCCAGGTGCCCGCCCCCACCATGCCGCCCGAGGCCCCGGTGACGAGGCGCACGTAGCGGTGGAAGCCCGGCACCCCGTCCGGGCCCTGAAGCCTGGAGAGCACGTGCGCCGTCCACGCCGCGGCGCGGATGCCGCCGCCACTCGTCGACACCAGGGCCAGCCGAGGCCTCGGCCCCGGCTCGCAGCGAGGCACCGCCTGCCCCGAGGCGGGTTGCACCTCGCCCTGCGTGGGCCACGCCGCGCCGGGAGGGGGCTCGGCCCGCATGCGCGCGAGCCACGCGTCCAGCACGGCCTCGTCCCCCAGCAGCCCCGCGTCACGGGGAGGCGCGAGGCTCGTTCCCGCGTACGCGGGCGGCTGGGACAGGGCCAGCTCGTCGTAATAGGAGATGTCCGCGCAGCCCCGCCCGGTGAACACCACCAGGACGCCCGAGACGAGGAGCGCGCCCATGTGCCGCTCGGGGAAGAAGAAGCGGATGGCGCCGTAGAGGGCGCCGACCAGGCCGATCGCCACGCAGATGACCACGGCCGGTGACACCCACCCGTGGTTGCCCGTGAAGGCCACGTGCGCGGCCACCAGCAGGTAGCCCAGCAGGAAGATGGCGAGCAGCCCGCCCTGCAGCACGTGCAGCACCACGATGAGCGTCGAGCGCCTGCGGAAGAACGTCGCTTCTATCCACCGCAGCCACCCGTGGCGCTGCCGGTCCGACTCACACCAGCGCTGCAACCACTCGGCGCCGCGCGTGAGCAGCAGCGTGACGCACAGCGCGGACAGGATGCCGAAGAGGAAGGCGAATTGCCGGTCGATGAGGCTCGGGATGCTGAGCACCACCAGCCAGGCGGGATAGGTCCCGGTGCGGAAGAAGTACCAACGGACGGAGGGCGGCACCCCACCCGGCTTGCCCCGCCGGGGCGCCAGGGCCCACTTCTCGTCCGCGTCCAGCAGGTAGCCCACGAAGCACAACTGCCCCAACAACATCGCCGCCATGAAGCCCGCGACGAACGTCACCCGGGGCACGTCATGCAGGAAGAGGCGCGGCAACCCGAGCGACTCGAACCCACCCCAGACGATGCAGACGGGCAGCAACTGGAGCACCACCAGCAGCGGGTAGCGGCCCAGCCACTCCACCACGGGACGCAGGGGCTGTGCCGTCTCGCCCCGCCACCAGGACCGGACCCGTTCCAACGCCATGGACACAAGCCTGCACCAGAATGGCCCCCGCATGAAACGCTGGGGGCTTCCGACTGTTCACCGCCCGGCCGGTCCCTCGGGGAGCCAGAGCAGCTCCAACCCGAGCTCCACCGCCCCGAAGGGCTCGGCGCGTACCCGCTCGTTGCCCGTGTGCGTCGCCACGAGCAGCCAGCCCCTGGCCTCGCGGCGGAGCACCTCCAGGGTGCGCGCGAGCGGATCCACCAGCCACACGTGACCCACGCCTTCGCGGTGGTAGAGCGGCAGCTTGCGCGCGCGATCCATGGCCCCGGTGGACGGAGAGAGCACTTCGCACAGCCAGTCCGGTGCCACCGTCATGAAGGGCTCGTTGGGAGCAGGCGGCTTCGGCAAGCGCTCACGGCGCCAGCCCGCCAGGTCCGGCACCAGCACGTTCCGGCCAAAGTGGATCTCTGGTTCATCGAAGATCCACCACCCACCGGGCCCGCCCTGCCCCAGGTCGAACGGGCCGCCCAGCACCGTCCCCAGCACTGAGGAGACCCGCGCATGGCCCATCGCGGGCCTCGGCGAGGCCACCAGCTCCTCCTCAATGATCTCCCCCACCCACCCCACCGGCAGCGCCTCAATGTCCTCATAGGTCGCTGGCTTCTTCCCCTTCCCCATCTCCACTCCTCCCGCTCCGGGCAACGCCGCCCCACTCGACTTCAGCGGTATCATCGCAACCGATGACCGCTCGGGTCAAGTCAGGCCCCCATCCCGGCACGGCTCGGAGGCAGGAGGGCTCAGAAGCAGCGCGTGGCGCCCTGCGCATCGGGGCGGGGCCGCCGGGCGAGCGAGAGGCCCTTCCGGACGAAGACGTTGTAGTGCCAGACCCAGCCCTCGGTGCTGGGATCCGAGGGTTGGCTGCAGAGGAACTCGTACTCCTCGGCGAAGCTCGGGGCCTCGAAGATGGCCCGGTCCTGCTGGTAGGCCGCGCGCAGGGGCAGAGGCCGGCCGTCCTCGCCCCGCAGCCGCTCGTCGAGGATCCAGGGCAGCTCGCCATTGAGACGCAGCACCACGAACGAGGGCTTGTCGCCGAGCACCACCCGGGCGATCTCCCGCGAGCCCGCGTTGTCCGGGAAGAAGAGGTGGCCCTGGTAGGTCCCCTTGCTGGCGTGGATGACGCGGGCGATGCGCGCATCCGTCAGGCCGCCCGTGTCGATGACGCGCAGCCCGGTGCCATAGGCCACGGCGCCCACGTCGAGCATCGCCACCGAGGCACCCGGCCCGCCCACGGACGAGAGCCATGCGCCGAGCGGCTCGCGCGCCAGGACCGAGGCCCCGGTGTCGACGCGCACCTGCATGAACACCTCCTGGGCCTGAACCACCGCGGGAGGAATCAGGGCCGCGGCCACGAGCAACACGAGCCCCGCCCGGGCCGGAGTCCGAGCGCCCTCGCGCATCCGCTCGCCGAGCAATCTCCAGAGCAGCACGAGGGCGGTGGCGGTCGCGACGGCGGCGATGGGCACCAGCGGGACGAGGAAGCGGAAGTGGGGAATCCAGTCCCCGCCCACGGAGGCGATGTACGCGGCCCACACGGTGAACAGGAGGGCGAGCATCCGGAAGCGCGAGTCCCCCTTGAACGCGAGCACCCACAAGCCGAGCAACGCGAGGTACCCGGAGTGCTCCACGCCGTAGCCGGCGAGGTAGTCCAGGCCGGAGGCGAGGCGGCCCGTGGAGTCGAGCGGCACCTTGGCCAGCAACGTGTTGGGGGTGAGCGAGCCGAACCAGGCGGCCTTGTAGGCGGAGACGGGCACGACGAGCACCAGGGTGGGCAGGGCGAGGGCCACCCAGCGGCGCCAGCGATCGGGCTCGCGGCGCCAGCGCCACAGCGCGCTCACGCCGATGAACGCGAGCGGCAGAGCGCCCTCGGGACGGAAGAGGATGGCCAGGGCGAGCGCCAGACCGGCCAGCCCCTCATCGCGAGCCGAGCGGGCCCGCACATGGAAGAACAGTCCGAGCGCGACGAAGGCGGCGAAGGGAGCGGTCTCGAGTCCATTGACGCACGCCACCGCGACGCCCGTGTGCAGCGCCACCAGGAGCCCCGCGAGCACCCCGGCCGCCCGCGAACCACTCAGCTCCCGGGCGAGGGCCATGCTGACGCCCACCAGCACGAGCCCGCACACGACACCGAGCACCTTCACCGTCAGGAGCGGCTCCAGGCCCAGGCGCAGGAAGGCCGCCTCGAGCACCACCATGGCGGGGCTGGTGAAACCCTCCACGCGCTCGCCCACGTTGAAGACGGGGCCGTGGCCCGCCGCGAGGTTCTCCGCGTAGCGCAACAGGATGAAGGCATCGTCCACGCGCATCGGGAAGAAGAGCAGCGTGTGGAGGACGAGCAGGAGCCCGAGAGCGGCGAAGGCGAGGGCATTGGCCCGGGTGTCGCGTGACATGGAGGGCCGGACGATACCAGCCCGCTGGCGAAGGGAAGTGTAAGGTGCGGCCCCGAGCCCATGCCCCTCACCCAGCAGGCCAGAATCCGTCTCGCGGTGGTGGCAGCCATCGTCGTGCTGCCGCTGCTCTACTTCCACCGGGCGAGCCTCACCGACGAGGTCTTCATCGCGCGAGACATCCTCCGGGTGTACTACCCGCTCAAGCAGTACTGGGCCGAGCGCGTCTCGCAGTTCCAGTTCCCGGGCTGGTACCCCTACGACGGCATGGGGCAGCCCTACACGGGCATGCTCATCTCCGGAGCGTTCCACCCGGCCAACCTGCTCTACCTGCTGCTGCCGCTGGGTTCGGCGCTCAAGCTCATCACCCTGCTGTCCTACGTGGCGGCCCTGGGAGGCACGTACCTGTTCGCCCGGCTGTGGGGCATGAGCCGGGGCGCCGCGCTGCTCTCGGGGCTCACCTACGCGCTGAGCGGCTACATGGTGGGCATCAGCAACAACCTGCTCTACCTCATGGCGGCCGCCACGTTCCCCTGGGCCCTCTGGGGCGCCGAGCGCTTCCTGCGCCAGCCCTCCGCGAGCCGTGCCACCGCCACCGCGCTCCCCTTGTGCCTGGTGCTCCTCGCGGGCGACCCGCAGAGCTTCGCGCTGTGCAACGGCATGCTGCTGGGGCTCGTGCTGCTGCGCCCGAGCCGCGCGGACGTGCTGCGCATGGCGCCCCGGGCCGGAGTGCTCATCGTGCTCGGCGCGCTGCTGTCCGCGGTGCAGATCCTCCCGGTGCTCGGCATCCTGAAGGACGCCCAGCCCACGGCGGGCACGTTCGCCCAGGCCACCCTCTTCTCGTTCCATCCCCTGCGGCTGCTCGAGCTGGCCTTCGGGCCGCTCTTCATCGATCCGGAGCTGGCCCGGGCCGCCTCCTCTCCCCTGGCGAATGAGCTGTTCCAGTCGGGCATGGGCACCTTCTGGGTGCCCTCGGTGCACCTGGGGCTTCCGGCGCTGCTGCTGCTCGCGGGCGCGCTGTGGACGTGGCGGCGCCACCCGCTGACGTGGAAGGTGACCGGGCTCGCGCTGCTCGTCCTGGCGCTGTCGTTGGCGCTGCACCTGCCGCTCTATGGCTGGTTCTACCGGTGGGTGCCCTTCTGGAGCTCCTTCCGCTACCCGGAGAAGCTGCTCCCTTACTTCCTGTTCGCGTGCGCGCTGGGCGCCGGAGCCGGACTGGAGAGCGTCCTCCGGGAGCCCGCCCTGGCGCGGCGGCTCGCCCTCGTCGGCTTCGGGCTCGCGGGGGTATGCGGCCTGCTCGCGCTGGGCGAGTGGCAGTGGCACGTCTTCTCGGAAGGCGTGGTGGGCGCGCTCTGGAAGAACGGCGACGCGCGCACCCTGCGCATCCTCCATGACAACTTCCTCCAGGCATCCCTGGTGGCGGTGGGCTCGCTCGGCTTGATGGGCCTGATGCTGCTCCAGGAGCACCGGCTCACGCTGCGCACGGGAGCCCTGCTCACGCTCCAGTTCGTCGTCCTCTACCTGGCCAACGAGGGCACGTACCAGGTGACCTACACGGACCTGCTGGAGCAGCCCTCGGGACTGGTGGACGTCGTCCTGCAGCGGGAGAAGGACGCGGGCACGGTCCGGCCCCGGGTCTTCAGCGCGGTGAACAATCCGCTGCCGAGCCGGCTCCCTCCCGGACTCAGTCTCCTTGATGTCACCGCGCTCGGCCTCGTGTCGACGCTCGCGCCGAACACGACCGCGCTCTGGAAGCTGGAGAGCGGCAACAGCTACCTGCCCGCGCACTCCCGGCGGCTCGGAGGGTTGATCACCACGTTCGACTCGTTCTCCACCTGGATGGGACGCCTCTTCGGCCTCTACAACGTGCGCTACATCTCCCTGGAGGCGAAGGACTTCGCGAGCATGCGCGGCAACCCGGACGTCGTCGTCGCCGAGGATCCCCGGATGGAGGCGCTGCTCATCGGCAATCCCCGCGTGCTGCCGCGCGCCTACCTGGCCACGCCCGTGTGCGTGACGGACGAGAGCGCCGCGCGCACGCAGCTCGGCTCACGCGCCTTCCAGCCCGGCCAGCAGGCGCTCCTCGAGTGCACGCCGGAAACACCACGGCCCACCGAGTCAGCACCCGGTACCGGGGGGCTCGGACAGGTGCGCTTCCTCCAGTACGCGCCGGAGTCCGTGGAGCTCGAGGTGGACGCGCGCGCACCGGCGGCGCTGGTGCTCAACGACGCCTGGTACAGCGGGTGGAGCGCGACGCTGGACGGACAACCCACGCCCATCCTTCCGGCCAATGTGCTGGTGCGCGGGGTGCTCGTCCCGGCGGGCGTCCACCGGGTCACCTTCACGTACCACACGCCCGGCCAGCGGCTCGGGGCCCTCATCTCCCTGGGGACGCTGGGCCTGCTCGGGCTCGCCGTGCTCCTCGAGCGCCGCGGGGCCCCGAGGCGAGCCACCCCACCGGCGTAGGCCCGCCGCGCCCCGGCAATGTTCCGCACGTGACCCTGGCTCCGGAATGCGCTGTCCGGGCCGGACGGGGTTCCCTACCGTCGAGCGCCGATCATGCGCTCCGACCTCCTCCGACGTTCGGCCCTCGTGACCAGTGCGCTGCTGCTCGGCGGCTGCTTCCACCTCACCGCGGGAGACAAGACGCGGGAGGAGTTCAAGCCGCCCCGCCGCATCGACCCGGCCGCCATCGCGGTGCCCGAGGGCTACCGCATCGAGCCCATCGCCACCGGCCTCACCTACCCCACGTCGGTCACCTTCGACGACCAGGGCACGCCCTACGTCATCGAGGCGGGCTACTCCTACGGCGAGGACTTCACCGAGCCGCGCCTGTTGCGCATCAACCCGGACGGCGGCCACACGGTGGTGGCCACGGGCGAGCACCCGCCGTGGACGGGCGTGGCCTTCCACCAGGGCGCCTTCTACGTCGCCGAGGGCGGCACCGAGGGCGGTGGCCGCATCGTCCGCATCACCCCGGACGGAAAGCTCACGCCCATCGTCTCCAACCTGCCCAGCCTGGGAGATCACCACACCAACGGGCCGGCGGCCGGTCCGGACGGGGCCATCTACTTCTCCGTGGGCACCGCGACGAACGCGGGCGTGGTGGGGCCGGACAGCGCGAACGCGGAGAGCATCAACTGGATGTCGCGCGACGCCGGGTTCCACGACATCCCCTGCCGCGACATCATCCTGCGCGGCATCAACTTCACCAGCGACGACCCGCGCACGCCCGACCCGAGTGACAAGGCCACCACGGGCGCCTTCGTCCCCTTCGGCACGGCCACGAAGCCGGACCAGGTCATCCGCGGCCAGGTGCCCTGCTCCGGCGCCGTCTTCCGGCTCGCGCCCGGTGCCACCTCGCCGGAGCTGGTGGCGTGGGGCTTCCGCAATCCGTACGGCCTCGCCTTCTCTCCGGAGGGCCAGCTCTACGTGACGGAGAACGGCCACGACGAGCGCGGCAGCCGCCCCGTCTTCGGCGCCGGGGACTACCTCTGGGCGGTGGAGCCCGGACGCTGGTACGGCTTCCCGGACTTCGTGGGAGGCCGCCCCATCAACCAGGAGTGGTTCAAGCCGTCCGGCCAGGAGCACCCGCCCCAGTTCCTCCTCGCCGAGCACCCCGCCCCACCGCCGCAACCGGTGGCCTTCTTCGGCGTGCACTCGTCCTCGAACGGGGTGGACTTCTCGCGGGGAGGCGCCTTTGGCCACCGGGGGCTGGCCTTCGTCGCGCAGTTCGGCGACCAGGCGCCCGACACGGGCAAGGTGATGTCGCCGGTGGGCTACAAGGTGGTGCGGGTGGACGTCGGCAATGGCGTCATCCAGGACTTCGCGGCCAACAAGGACAAGGGCAATGGCGGCCCGGGCTCGCACCTGGGCACCGGGGGGCTCGAGCGCCCCATCGCCGTGCGCTTCAACCCGGACAACGGCGCGCTCTACGTCGTCGACTTCGGGGTGATGACGGTGCTCGGCAAGGACATCAAGCCCTACCGGGAGACGGGTGTGCTCTGGCGCATCACCCCCACGGCGAAGAAGGAGGGCCCATGAAGGCCACCGGTTGTCTGCTCGCACTCACCACCCTGGC
This sequence comes from Archangium sp., assembly GCF_057119385.1. Classification (NCBI taxonomy): domain Bacteria; kingdom Pseudomonadati; phylum Myxococcota; class Myxococcia; order Myxococcales; family Archangiaceae; genus Archangium; species Archangium sp. The sequence goes on from NZ_DBNGVP010000003.1 coordinate 87,019, forward strand.
GGCCCTGGCCTCCGGCGGATGCGGCCCCGCGCGCCGGGGAGTGCCCTTCGGTCCCCCCCTTCAGCTCACCGAGCGGCAGAAGCAGGGACAGGTGCTCTTCATGCGCGAGTGCAACGGCTGCCACCCGGGTGGAGCGGGCGGCCTGGGCCCGGGCATCGCCAACAAGCCGCTGCCGGGCTTCGCCATGCGCACGCAGATTCGCAAGGGCGTGGGCGCCATGCCCGCCTTCACCGAGCAGATGCTCGGCGACGCGGAGGTGGACGCCATCGTCGACTACCTCAACGCGCTCCAGGAGACGCCGGGCCCCTTGTGAGAGGCAGGAGGGGCAGCAGCTCTCCCAGCCGCTCGATGCGGGCATCGCCGTCCAGGCCGAGTCCCACGAAGCGCACGCCCGCGGCCCCGGCGGCGCCCCGGTCGAAGCGCGAGTCGCCCACCATCACCGCCGACCCGGCGGGCAGGCCCAGCCGGCCGAGCGCGTACAGCACCAGGTCCGGCGCCGGCTTCGCCTGGGCCACGAGGTCCGCGCACGCCAGCACCTCGAAGAAGTCGAGCAGGCGCGCGGCGCCGAGCAACGTCCGGGCGAGCGGGGACACCGTGTTGGTCACCACCGCCCGGCGCAGGCCCCGCGCGGCCAGGGACTCCAGCAGCGTGCGCGCGTCCGGGTTGACCCAGACGCCGCCGGCATGGGCGGGCAGGTGCTCCACGTAGAAGGCATCCAGCTCGGCGGGGGTACAGCGCAGACCGAAGACGCGCACGTCCTCGGCCGTGCCCTGCCCGAAGGTGGGCGCGAACTCCTCGCGCGTCACCGGACTGCCCCGGAAGCGCCGTCCCGCGTCCTCCAGCACCCGCAGCCAGGCCTCCTCGCTGCGGATGAGGACACCATCCATGTCGAACAAGACGGCGCTGGGAACCATCTCAGGCCCGCGGCTCCTGCTCCTTCTTGCGCTTCTCGATCTCCCGGCGCACCTCGTCCATGTCCAGCTCGCGCACCTTGGTGAGCAGCTCCTCCAGGGCGGCGGCGGGCAGGGCTCCGGCCTGCTCGAAGAGCAGGATGCCGTCGCGGAAGATCATCAACGTGGGGATGGAGCGGATTTGAAACATGCCGGAGAGCTCCGGCTGCGCGTCCGTGTCGATCTTCCCGAAGGTGACGTCCTGGTGCTTCTCGGAGGCCTTCTCGTAGACGGGAGCGAAGGCGCGGCAGGGACCGCACCACGCCGCCCACCAGTCGAGCATGACGATGCCCTGCTTGGACACCGTGGCCTCGAAGTTCTCCTTGCCAATCTCCAACGTGGCCATGGTGGCCTCCTAGCGGACGTCCAGCAGTTCCACTTCGAAAACGAGGGTCGAGTTGGGCGGGATGACGGGCGGGAAGCCGCGGGCGCCGTAGCCCATGTCGGGGGGGATGGTGAGCTTGCGCACGCCGCCGACCTTCATGCCGGCCACGCCCTTGTCCCAGCCCTGGATGACCTGGCCCGCGCCGAGCCGGAAGGTGAAGCCCTGGTTGCGATCCCGGCTGCTGTCGAACTTCGAGCCATTGGTGAGGGTCCCCACGTAGTGGACCGTCACCGTCTTGCCCGGAGTCGCCTCGGCGCCCGTGCCCACCTTCACATCATCCACCTGCAAGCTCATGCACTTGTCTCCCGTGAAAGCCCCCACCTTAACGCGGGGGTGGCACGTTCGCTGCTCTCTCGGAAGGAAAAACGGCGCGGTGCCCATTCGTGGAGGCACCGCGCCGCTGGACTGTCATGCCGCCATCACACGCTCGGCTCAGAAGGTGCCGCCGAGGTTGAGGGTGCCCTGGTAGCTACCGGTGGTGAAGCGGTCGGTCACGGCCGGGGCGAAGTCCTCGTTGAGGAGGATGTTGTAGTTGACGCGGGCATCGGCGGTGAAGTCACCGATGTGGGTCCGGAGACCCACTCCCACCGGGACGCGCGAGCTGGTGTCATCCGTGAAGCCGAGCGCCTGGCCGTTGCGGATGTTGTACCAGTTCATGCCGAAGCCACCGAGCACGTAGGGCTGCACGGGAGCGGCGGTGAGGCCGAGGGTGACGTTGGCCACGGCGCCGTTGCGCACGATGTCCGGGCCGCTGCCGCCCACGTCGGCATCCAGGTTGTTCACGGAGCCGCTGTAGCCGAGCTCCAGGCCGAACACCTTGCTGGGCCGCAGGCCGGCCATCACGCCCACGGTGGGGCCGGGGTTGATCTCCGGGGCGAGGCCACCGGTGTAGCCCTCGACGCCGGCGCCGACGAGCACGGACAGGCCGCGCATGTCGGCCTTCTGCTGGCCCTCGTCCTTCTCCTTCATGTCGTAGCCGGAGCCGCCGAAGGCATCGTTGTTGATGTCGTCGACCTGGCCGACCTGGACATCGTAGTCACGCTGCAGCGAGGACTGCTCGTTGCCCTGCGGGGTGGTGCCGCTGCCGCCGGTGGCCTGGCCCTGCTGCACCGGGGTGCAGAAGAGGGTCATGCCGTTCTGGCCCTGCATGGGGATGGTGCTGCTCTTGGGCTGCACGTTCTGCTGGTTGGCTTGGCCCGAGCCGCCGTAGGCGTCCTGGCCCTCGAGTCCGGCGCCGCCCACGCCCTCGTCCTGCACCCCGGTGTCGGGCACGGGAGCGACGTCCTCCTGGTCGAGGATGAGGGTGTCATCCTGGCCCGCGCCGCCGATGTTGTCCGGGGACGTCTGTCCCTGGTCCTTGTTGATGTCGGTGTCGCTCACGTCCTGGGCCATGGCAGCGTTGCCGTAGAAAAGCGCCGTCACGAGCCCAGCCAGAATCTTCAGTTTCATCCGGAACCTCCGTCCGTCGGGTGGCTGACGGGAACTTCATTACCGGGAAGATTCGCGGCAAGGCTTGAATCCGGACGCGGCGTGCGCCGGGACCTCGACCGGGAAGCATCCAGCCGGGCGAGGTGGGGATGGCGGGGACGCGGAGCGTGAACAGATTAGGGGGTGGCGCTGCTACCCCTTCGTCCAGTCGCTGCTGGTGACGACGGGCAGTTGCAGCGCGCGCTCGCGGTCCAGGTCCAGGTTGCCGATGTGCAGCGACAGCGGCGCCTGCACCCACTTGTAGATGGACTGGAGGAAGAGCCGGATGAACTTCTCCACGTAGCCGCGCAGCCGCGCGCTCTCCACCTCGGGGAACATGGCCTCCAGCGCGGGCTGCATCTCCGAGGGCACCAGCTTCTCTCCCGCGAAGAGGTAGAAGCAGGCATCGAGGATGGGGAAGGGCATCAGCTCCTCCTCGCCCACCTGGTTGTGCGCCAGCTCCGGCCCGGCCGGCCTGGCCAGCACCTTGCGGATGCCCTCGGAGCCCGTCTGCTCCAGCAGGTAGTCCAGCAGGTACATGACGACCGTCTTCGGCACGTTGGCGATGACGGCCAGCGCGCCCATCAGGTCTCCACCCGTGGTGGTGTAGCCCACCGCGCGCTCGCTCATGTTGCCCGTCTGCAGGAAGAGGCCGCCGCTGGAGTTGGACCAGTTCCACATGCGCTGGGCACGCAGGCGCGCCTGGATGTTCTGCTCGGTGATGGGCGTCACCTCTCCACCCGCGAGCATGGTGCGCGCGATGTTCAGCTCGCGCTCGAAGGCCTCCTCGATGGGGACCACCAGGAAGGGCACCCCCAGCTCCCGGGCGATCGTCTCCGCGGCCTCGCGGGTGGCGTCGCTGGAGTAGCGGCTGGGCATGTAGAAGGCGCGCAGCAGGCTGCCGGGATTGTCCGGCCGCACGCGCTTGGCGTAGCGGTGGGCGATGAGCAGGGTGAGCAGCGAGTCACGCCCACCCGAGAGCGCGATGCCGATGACCTTGAAGGCGCGCGTCTTCTCGAAGTAGTCGCCGATGCCCAGGGAGAGCGCGTCGAGGATGTCCTCGCACAGGACCTCGCGGGGCGAGCGGCGCGTGTCGGGGCCCGGGAGGAAGAAGCTGCGGTGCGCGGGCACCGGGTAGCGCAGCTTCTCGCGCCGGCTGGTGAAGGCCGCGGTGCAGTCGATGGTGGGCACCAGCTTGCCGCCCTCGCGCAGCCACGCCTCCCGGTCGCTGCGCCAGGTGGTGTTCTCCGCGCGCAGGCGCAACGTGCGGTCCAGGTCCACCACGGCCGCGGCGAAGCCCTCCTGGAAGCGCGGCTCCTCCAGCACGGGCTTGCCGTTCTGGTTGATGCAGCCACCGCCGTCGAAGATGATGCCGTCGTTGCTGCCCAGCGCGTTGGAGTAGGCGACGGTGCACTGGTGGTCCGCCGCGCGGGTGGCGAGCATCTCGCGCCGGGTGTCCCCCTGGCCCACGCGGAAGGGCGAGGCGGACAGGTTCACCACCAGCTCGGCGCCCGAGTAGGTGCGCCGGCGCATGGGGGCCTCGGGGCTCCAGATGTCCTCGCAGACCTCGGGGGCCACCAGTCCGAAGTCGAAGCGGAAGAGGAAGTCACCGAAGGGGACGCCGCGGAACTCCTCGCGCATGCCCGGGTAGCCGCGGGAGAACGTCCGCCCCTCGTAGAAGATGTTGTAGGTGGGCAGCTTCTCCTTGGGCACCAGGCCGAGAATCTTCCCGCCCGCCACGAGCGCGGCGCAGTTGTAGCGCAGGCCCTGGTGGTTGACGGCGACGCCCACGAGGAACACGGTGGACAGCGCCCCCGTCTCGCGGGCGAAGCGCTCGAGCTGCGGCCACTGGTTGTCGACGAAGCCCTGCCACTGGACCAGGTCCTCGGGCGGGTAGCCGCCCACGAGCTGCTCCTGGAAGACGCCCACGGTGACGTCCTCGGCGGCCATCCGGCGCGCCAGGTCGAGCGCCTTGTCCACGTTGCGCCCGAAGGCCCCCACGGTGGTGTTGACGCTGGCGAGCCCCATCTTCACGAGCCGCATGGAACGTGCTCCTCCCTCTCGAGTTGGTGGAGCGCTAGCAGACGCTCCCGAGGGGCGGCATGCAAGGACTCAGTTCAGCGGTCCCACCGGCTTCACCGGGCTGAGGCGCGCGATGAGCTCGCCCACGTCGTCCAGCACGGACTTCAACCGGGTGCGCACGTCCAGCTCGCACAGCAGCTCCTGGCGCCGCTCCGGCTCCGGGACGACGGCGGCGGCCACCACATCCGCCAGGGCGCCCCCGTGCGAGCGCGCCACCACCGGCAGCAGGTTCTCCGCGAACGAGGCCGGCACCCGCCCGGCCAGCTCGAAGACGGCCTGGCGCAGCCTCTCCTCCTCGGGCCCCTGGTAGTCGCCGTCCGGCAGCAGTTGCACCCGCACCTGCCGGTAGAGCTGCTCACCGGCCGGCAGCTCCTCGAGCAGGCGGGCGCGGCTGACGCCCTGCAGGAGGATGTTGTAGCGCCCGTCCTGCAGCTCCTCGTGCCAGATGATGAGTCCGGCACACATCATGGGCTGCATGGGAGGCCGCTCGCCGTACTGGCCCTCCCAGCCGGGCTGCAGCTGGGCGAGCGCCATCACCTTGTCCCCGGCGAGCGCGTCGCGCACCAGGGCGCGGTAGCGCGGCTCGAAGATGTGGAGGGGCAGGGCCGCGTGCGGAAAGAGGACCGCCGAGGGGAGGGGGAAGACCTTCACCGCGTGGGTGGTCAGGGCGATGCGTTCGAGGGCCGTGGTCATGGCATGGACACCGTTCTCCCCCCCTATAGCGCCCGGGAGAACGCGGCGCATCCCCACCTGACAGGCAGGCGTCAGCCCTGGGACGGAAGGCTGGTAAAGTCCCCCCATTCCGCTAGGGTGCGCGGCCGCGATGTCCGATTCGACCCCCGTGGCCGCCGCCCCCGAGAAGCTCTCCTGGTACCGCCGTCTCTACCTGCGCGTGGAGGCGCTGTCCTCCACGAAGCACGCCGTGGCCGCCATGCTGCTGGTGTCCGTGGTGGACGGCTCGGTGTTCCCCATTCCGCCCTTCGCGCTGCTGGTACCCATGGTGCTCGCCCAGCCCCAGAAGTGGCTGCGCTACGCGCTGCTGGGGACGGTGGCCAGCCTCTTCGGCGGCTTCATCGGGTACTACCTGGGACACCTGGTCCACGAGGGCGCCGCCAGCTTCCTGAACATCGACCTGAACATGCGCATCACGCGCTTCGGCATCGACGCGACGCTGGGCGAGCTGCTGGGGCAGAACTTCTGGGCGCTCGCGCTGCTGTGCTCGGTGCTGCCCACCCCCTTCAAGGTGGTGGCCATCGGCAGCGGCATGGTGGGCGTGCCGCTGGACCGCTTCTTCCTGGCGGCGGTGCTGGGCCGCTCGGTGCGCTTCTTCCTGGTGTCCGGCGTGATGCGGTACTTCGGGCCCACCGCCCGCAAGTGGCTGCGCGTCTGAGTCAGGCCGCCGGCGAGGTGGTGGCCAGCGCCTCGTCGATGGTGGCCAGCAGCTCGTCGGGCCGCACCGGCTTCTCCAATATCCGGTTGCGCACCGAGCGCACGAAGTCGCGCGTGGCCTGGGTGTAGGCCCCGCCGGAGATGAAGACGAGCCGCTCGGCCAGCTCCGGCACGTGCGCGCGCAGGTGCGAGTAGACGTCCATGCCCGTGGTCCCCGGCATCTGCAAATCACACAGCACCAGGTCGAAGCGCTGACCCTCGTTCACCCACGCGAGGGCCTCGGCGCCGCGCGTGGTGACGAACACGTCGTGCGAGGGCTCGATGAGCATGCGCATGGACTGGGCCAGGCGCGGCTCGTCGTCGATGATGAGGATGCGCCGGCGCGGCGGGAGCACGGGCGCGGGCGTGGGCGCCGCGGGCAGGGGCGTCTTCGCGGGCCGGCTCTCGGCGGAGGGCAGCAGGACGGTGAAGCGCGAGCCCTTGCCCTCCTCGCTGCTCACGCGCAGCTCGCCGCCGTGGGCCTGGACGATCTGCTGACAGATGGCGAGTCCCAATCCGGTCCCCTCCCCGCAGGGCTTGGTGGTGAAGAACGGGTCGAAGATGCGCGCCAGCACGGGCGCGGGCATGCCACAGCCGGTGTCGGACACCTCCACCAGGGCGCGGCCCGAGTCGTCGCGGCCGGTGCGCACGCGCACCTCGTGGTGCTCCGGGTCTCCCTCGGGGATGGCCTGCAGCGCGTTGACGAGCAGGTTGAGCATCACCTGTCCGAGCCGCGCCTCGCTGCCCAGCACCTTGGGAGGCTGGCCGAAGTCCTCCACCAGCCGGGCCCGGGGCCGCACCGCATGGGCCGCCATGCGCAGCGCCGGCACCACCACCTCGTTGACGTCCAGCATCGCCCGCTCCTCCCCCTGCTGCCGGCTGAACACCTTCAAATCGCGCACGATGACGCGGATGCGCTCGGCGCCCTCGCGGGCACTCTCCAGGCTGGCCCGCGCCTCGGCGAGCCCCTCGGGCCCCCGGGCCAGACTCTGTGCCACTCCCTCCAGGTTCAGCATCAGGTAGGCGAGTGGATTGTTGATCTCATGACCCACGCCCGCGGCCAGGGTGCCCACGGCGGCGATGCGCTCGGCGGACACCAGCTTCGCCTGGAGCTGCTTCTGCGTCGTCATGTCGCGGTAGGTGGCCACGAAGTAGAGCACCTGGCCGTCCGCGTTGCGCACCGGGGACAGCTGCACCTCGCTGTACACCCGCGAGCCGTCCTTGTGCGCCAGCACCACCTCGCCGCGGAAGAAGTCGCGCTCGCGCAGGGCCTCCTCCAGCCGCTGGTGCACCTCCGGCTCCACACCGGTTCCACACAGCTCCCGGGGCGAGCGGCCCGCCAGCTCCTGGTGGGAGCAGCCCACCATGGCGCGGAAGGACTCGTTGGCGTACACCAGCTGGAGTTCCTCGCCCGGGCGCAGCTCGCAGATGAGCACGCCCTCCTGCACGCTGCGCACGGCGGTGGCCAGCAGCTCCATCTGGGCCCTGGCGCTCTTGCGCTCGGCCCGGGACGCGGCCAGCAGCAGCCCGGTGAAGGCGATGACGGCCAGGAAGAGCTGCAGCTCCAGCAGGTCCACCGTCCGCCCGTCCTCGCGCGAGATGAACGCGCCATGGCCGGTGACGGTGCCCCAGATGGACGCCGCCGCGATGAAGAGCGTGGAGAGCGCCGCCCCCTGCGAGCCGAAGCGCAGCGCCGCCCACACCCCCAGGGGAAAGAGGAGGAACACCTGGGCGTAGGCCAGCGGGGAGCCGCCGCGGCCGCCACTGAAGGACCACAGGGCCGCCACCAGGGTGAGCCCCGCGAGCACCAGCGCCTCGCGGCGGCGCGGCTCCGGGCGCGGCCGGGAGAGCAGCAGCAGCACCGGCGCCACCACCAGGGCGCCCATGGCGTTGCCCAGCCACCACACCCACGCGGTGAGGAGGAAGCCCCCCCAGGCGACCCCGCCCGTCAACACCAGGCTCAGCGCCCCCACCAGGGCACTGGCCAGCGAGCACGTGGCGGACGTGGCGGTGAGCGCCAGCACGTCCTGCGTCCGCGCGAGCGAGGGAGAGAAACCCAGGCGCCTGAGCAACAGCACCCCCAGCACCGCTTCCAGGGTGTTGCCCACGCCCATGGCCAGCGTCGAGGCGGAAGGCCCCCCGGAGCCGAACCACAGGATGGCGACGCACGCGCCCACGAAGATGGCCGGCCAGCGGGACACGCCCAGGAGGAGCAGGCCCGCGAGCGCCACGCCGGTGGCGGGCCACACCGGGCTCGCGGCCCCAGCGATGGTGGCCTGCGTCAGCCCCAGCCAGCAGGCGGCGAGGTACACGACTCCCAGCGCGAGCATCTCCGCGATACCCCGCATGCCGGACGGCGATGAGCGGTCGAGGCGCTGTGGATGCGACTGGATGGCGATGCCCCCCGTACACGCGCTGGCCCGCCAGCGGTGTTGACGCGTCATGCTACCCCGCCGGGCACGTGGGGGAAAACGGTCCCCCTGCTCGTCTCCTTGCCTACCCGACAAATGAGCGGGCGGAGTTCACCGCCTGTCATTGGGGGTGCAAGCAGGGGGGTGCAAGCAGTGGGGTGCAATGGATGGGCGCGGCCTTCGTAGGGAAGGACAAGGAGGCAACACGCCACATGTCCCGCCCTGGTATCGCCGCCGTGCTGTCGTTCTTCATCCCCGGACTGGGTCAGCTCTACAACGGGGACATCTTCCGGGGTCTCTTCTGGCTCATCATCACCCCCGGCTTCTGGCTGGGCACCGGTGGATTGCTCGGCTGGGTGTGCCACTTCATCGCCGCGGCCACGGCGCACAGCCGCGCCGAGGAGAAGCAGCGGGCCGAGTTGTCCAGCGGCTTCCCCCACCGCGTCAAGGTCGTGTAGCGGCGCGGGGCACGCTCGCGAGGGCCTGGAGCAGCTCGTCCGCCGAGTGGGCGAGCGCCCGGGCCCCGTGGGCCTGGAGCTCCTCCACGCCGCGGAAGCCCCACGTCACGCCCACGCTGTACATGCCGGCGGCGCGCGCGGTCTCCATGTCCACCGCCGTGTCGCCGATGAAGGCGCAGTCCCCGGGCGCCACGCCCAGCTCGGAGGCAATCCCGAGCGCCGACGTGGGGTCCGGCTTCCGCGGCACGCCCACCCGCTCGCCGTAGATGGCGCCGAAGCGCACGTCCGGCAGCAGGGCCGCGACCAGCTGACGGGTGGCCGCGTCGGGCTTGTTGCTCAACACCGCCAGCTTCACCCCCTCGCCCCGCAGCCGGGCGAGCACCTCACGCACCCCGGGGTAGGGCCGGGTGTGGTCCAGGAGGTGCTCGGCGTAGAAGGCCTTGTAGGCGGCCATCACCGCCTCGTGGATGTCTTCATGGCCCGGGGGGACGGCGCGGGCCACCAGCACCCGGACGCCCTCGCCCACGAAGCGGCGGTAGTCGGCCAGCGGGTGGACGGGCAGGCCGTGGGTGACGAGCGCGTGGTTCATCGCCGCGCCGATGTCATGCAGCGAGTCCAGCAGGGTGCCATCCAGGTCGAAGAGCGCGGCGCGCGGGTACATGGGCATGCCCCCTGGAAACACCAACGCCCCGGCCCGGACAAGTCCGGAGCGCGGGGCGTGGTCACTTCGGGCGCGAGGGCCGATTACGGGGTGGCGGCGGCCGTGGGCGGCTCGGCGCCGGCCTCGCCCTTCTGCAGGGTGGCGAAGTTGATGTTGTTGTAGCCGGCGCTGGCGCAGCTGAACATCACCCGCTTGATGATGGAGAACTCCACGTCCTTGTGGGCCTGGATGTTCACGTCACCCTTGAAGGCGTTGGTGTTGCCCTCGGCCATGGCGTGGAGATCCTCGAACTGCTTCTTCATGTCCCGCAGCTTCTCCTCGAGCGCGGGAATGTTGAGGTACTCCTCCTTGACCAGGTCCTGCACCCGGCCCACCACGTTGCCGGAGATGGAGACCTCCTCGCCGGAGACCATCACCACCGGGTGCATCTCCACTTCCTTGACGTTGACCGCCTCGGGCAGCTGGATGTCCTTGGTCATCATCAGCACCTCGCCCGTCGCCGAGAAGTTGGCGATGAGGAAGAGCACGATGATGACGAACATGTCGACCAGCGGCGTGATCAGCACGTCCGCGTTGCCGCCGTGCTTGCCGTGGTGGGCACCGTGGCCGAACACCTTGGAGTGTTGCAGCCGCTTGCCGTAACGCTTGCCGGGAACCTTGATGGCCATGGTGGCTGCCTTCCCTAACCCATGATGGCGGACACCGAGACCTGGGGCAGGCCGGCGCCGATGCACTGATCGATGATGCGCACCAGGTCCTCGTACCGGACCTTGTCCTCGGTCTGCAGCGTGATGGCCGACTGATCCGGGAACTGCGCCTTGAGCTCCTTGAAGCGGGCGATCAACGGCGCCAGGTCCAGCTTGCCGTTCTCACCACGCTTGGCCTCGATGGGCGGGAACTCGCTCTGGTCCGCCGCGAGCCGCAGCTCGGTGGGCGTGACGAACAGCGTGAGCTGGACCGTCTTGGTCTGCTCTTCCTGCTTCTGCTCTTCCTCGGTGGCGGGCCCTCCGGCCTGCGCCACCTGCAGACGGCCAATCTGGGTCCAGACGGCCGTCATGATGAGGAAGCTGATGGTCACCGCCATCAGGTCGATGAAGGGGGTGAGGTTGATGGCAACGTCGAGTGACTTCTTGCCTTTACCTCCCCCGAGATCCATTCCACCGGCCATGGCACTCTCCTTCCGCCCGCGCTACGACGTTCAACGATGAAGGGCGCGCGTCATCCCCACCGACAACGCGCCCGGATTCCAGGTTCCCCGCAGGAGTGAACTTCTACTCCTCGGAATCCCGCGCGGAGGCCGACACGGTGGCGTTCTTGAACTTGTCGCGGTTGTTCACGATCAGGTTCAGCACGGCCACGCTGGTCTCGTTGATGTCGTTGACGATGGAGGTGGCGCGGCCCGAGAGGATGGAGAAGGCCACGACGGCCGGGATGGCCGTGAGCAGACCGAAGCCGGTGCAGTTCATGGCTTCGGAAATACCGTTGGCGAGAATGGTCGCCTTGTCGGCCGGGTTCACGTTGGCCACGGCCTCGAAGCAGGCGATCAGACCGGACACCGTCCCGAGCAGACCCGCGAGCATCGCCGCGTTGCCGAGCATGGCGAGGTAACCGGTGCGGGCCTCGATCTTCGGCGTCTCGCGCAGGCTGGCCTCGTCGAGGGCGGCCTGGACCTCCTCCTCGCCCTTGGGAACGTTCATCAGGCCGGCCTTGATGACCTGGGTGAGCGGCGTCTGCTTCTGGCCGGCCACGTAGTTGATGGCCTTGTCCAGGTCACCGGCGTAGATGTGCTTCTTGAGCCCACGCAGGAAGGCGTCCTTGTTGATGGAGGCCTTGCCGAACAGCATGATGCCGCGCTCGATCATGATGGCCAGCGCGAACACCAGGCAGACGGCGATGGGATACATACCCCACTGACCCGCCTCCCAGCGCTTGGCGATCTCCTCGAACAGGCTGCGCTCGGCACCGTGACCGCCGGCGTTGGCGAGGATGGTCAGATTCGTCAAAAACCCCAGGTTCATCGCTTATGGCCTCCAGAGAGGGGCTGCCCGACATGGCGGGCCTAGCCAGCCGGTTGGTTCCCGTACGGACACCCACACGGGTCCCTTACCGGGAATGGCATGGAATTGGAGCCGGACTTTAGGAACGGCGGTCCTGGAGTGTCAAGGCACGCCCCGTGCTCTTAGTTGCTGAAATCCCACGGGAATTTTGCGATCGGACACCGGCAGGACGGCTGGTCTGGTGGCGGACGGACGGTGTTTGTCGCGCTGCGTCGCCTGCTTGACGGGCCAGGGGGGTGGGGCTAAGGGCGGCCGATCATGGCCCGAAAGCGGATCGGCGAGCTGCTCCTGGAGAGGGGGGCCATCACCTCGGCCCAATTGGAAGCGGCGCTCCAGGCGCAACAGCGGACCCGGCAGCGGCTGGGGGCCGCGCTCGTGTCCCTGGGCGCCATCACCGAGAAGACCCTGGCCCACGCGCTGAGCGAGGCCCTGGGCGTGCCCGTCATCGACCTGGCCAACCGGCCCCCGGACTGGGGCGCCATCCACCTGCTGCGCTCGCGCTTCTGCGAGCAGCATGACCTGTTCCCCGTGGCCCTGGAGAACGTGGGCGGGCGCCGGCTGCTGGTGGTGGCCATGGCCGACCCGCTCGACACCGCCGGCCTCCAGGAGCTGGAGTTCACCACCGGCCTCAAGGTGAGCCCCCGCGTCGCGCCCCTGTCCGCCGTGCGCACCGCCATCCAGCGCTACTACCACCGGCCCCCTCCCGCCACCGCTCCGGAGCCCACCCAGGCTCCAGAGCCCATCCCCGATGCGCTGGAGGACGACGTCGAGGAGATCATCGTCGGCGAGGAGCTCCCTCCCGGGGAGACGACACGCCGCGTCTCGCTCGAGCAGCTCATCCAGGAGCGCGAACAGCAGCGCCGGCTCAAGCGCGGTCAGAGCAAGGCCACCGCCGCCAGGCCCTCCACCGGGGACGTCAGCGCCGCGCTGGACTCGCTCTTCGGGGAGTCGGCTCCCTCCGAGCCCGTGGACCGCGTGGAGGAGCTGGAACGCAAGTTCTGGGCCCTCATGCGCATCATGGCCCGCAAGGGTCTCCTGACCAACGAGGAGTTCACCCGCGAGCTGGATGACGAGGACGGGAGCTGAGTGGAGCCACGGGGGGGAACCCGGGGTCCTGGCACCCTCACCCCGTCCCTCTCCCGAGGGGCTCATACTTACCCAGAATCAGCCTTGGGAGAGGAGAGGCGGTGGAGATGCATGCGGTAGATGGTTTCCGCATGCTGAAGCTTCTCCCAGCCACGCCAGAGCGTGCGCCAACCGGGCTCGCCGTCGCCCTTACGGCCGATGAAGCCGCCCAGCATCGCCATGGCGCGCAACGCGTCATAGGCGTTGGGGTTGGGCGGCAGTTCGGGACACAGGTCGCCCAGCAGTTGGAGCTGAATCTCGGACAGGTGCTCAGAGGCTGGGGGAGGCTCAGGGCGGCGTGCGGCATCGCGTAGCGAGAGCATGCTGAAGGCCACGACAGTAGCCAGGGCCAGGAAGTTGCTCAGGCGCGCGCCGTGCTGGAGACGGCGTGTCTCGGTGCCGCAGCCGCTCTTGAAGCCCATGTGCAACTCCTCCACCAACCAGCGGCCCTCGTAGGCCTCTACTACCTGCAGGCATTGCTGCAGCGTCTCGATGGGCTCGCCCGTTACCAGGCACCAGTACAGAGGCTTCTGCCCCTCGGGGGGCCGGGTTTCACGCGCCAGCACCACGTTGAGCTCGAGCGGCTGGCCGGCACGTCCTCGGTTGCGCGGTGGTCTCACGCTCACGCGGCAGGCGCGAATCTCCAGCTCGGCCTGGCGCTCCTGCTGGCCGGGGCGCCCAGGCACCTGTACCACCTTGTGCCCGAGCACCGGCGCTTGGGCCACTTTGTCCAGCAGGTATTCGCGCTCTGCCTCCTCTGCTTGCTGCCTCTGGCCGGAGGCCAACAACCGGTTGCGCGTGACTCGGATGACGAAGGAATCTCCCAGCGCCTCTATCACCTCCAGCGTCTCGAAGACGTCGCCCTCGGCATCCAGCACGTGCACCACGCAGGGACGCTCCTGGGCGGGCAACGGCTCCAGCACATCCGACACCCGGTAGGCCGCCTCGCCCCAGCGCTGGCTTTCCCGGGGGCGCTTCTTGCGCTGGGCGGCCGTCTCCTCCTTCTTCCTCTTCTTCCTCTTGGGCTTGTCCGGGCGCGCCCACACCATCTGCCCCAGCACGCCCATTACCTCATGCGTCCCCGCATCCACCGCCAACGTCGTGTGCACCCACAAGCCTCGTACCCTGGGCAGCTGATTGATTCGGCCCGCGCCCTCCACCTGATGCTTGAAAATGAGGTCGGTGGTGTCCTGGATGCACAGCACTTTGCCCCTGGCCCTACACCGCTCTCGCGTCGCCGCGACGTGCCCCTGCAGGATTGCCTCCGGCGTCACTTCCGGGTTGGCGAAGAACCGATAGGCCCCCTTCAACCCCGCCTCATCCTTGGCGAACTGTCGCGGAAAGCTCGCCGACGCGGCCCTGCTCATGGCCTGTCCTATCCGCAGTAGCCTCTTATGCCGTGCCTTGTGGCCCAGGCCGGAGCCTGCCAGCTCCCTCTCCAGTACTCCCTCCAGCTGCTGTCCACTCTCCATCATGGCCCAACAGCCTACTTCTCCCGTCCTATCCCCTGCCCTATTTTTTGGGTAAGTATGAGCCCGAGGGGAGAGGGGTTGTTGGGCGGCGGGGGTTCTTGGGCGGCGGGGGTTGTTGGGGTGGTAGGGGTCAATCCGCGAGCGGCAGGCGCACGGTGAAGGTGGTGCCCTGCCCCAGCTCGCTGTCCACGCTCAGCTTGCCCCCGTGCTTCTCCACGATGCGCTGCACGATGGACAGCCCCAGCCCCGTCCCGTTCCCCTCCGTCTTCGTCGTGAAGAAGGGGTCGAAGATGCGCGACAGGTTCCCCGGCGCGATGCCGCTTCCCGTGTCCTTCACCCAGACCACCGCCTCGCGCCCCTCCCGCCTCGTCCGCAGCCACACCTGCCCCCCCGCCTCCATCGCGTGGCACGCGTTCGTGATGAGGTTCACGAACACCTGCTCCAGGTTCGCCGGCACCGCATGCAACGGCGGCAGCTCCCCATAGTCGCGCTCCACCTTCACCCTCGCCTGCGCCACCACGTGCTCGCAGTAGCCCACCGCCTTGTCCAACAGCGCGTTGAGCTGCACCCGCTCCACCTTGTCCTTCGCCGGCCTCGCGTACGACGTCAGGTCCTTCGTGAAGCGCAGAATCCGCTGCCCGCTCTCCAATATCTTCCGCAGCTTCTCCGAGTCCGCCGCCCCCGCGCTCCCCATCATCATCGACCGCTGCAGCAGCGACTCCGAGTACGCCACCACCGCCGTCATCGGGTTGTTGATTTCATGCGCCACGCTCGCGGCCAGCTGCCCCATGGACGCCAGCTTCTCCGCGTGGATGACCCGCTGCTCCAGCTGCGCCACCACCGTCACGTCCTGACCGATGGCCATCACCCCCTCCACCTCGCCCTGGGAGGTGAGCGCCGAGGACGTCGCGAACGAGGCCCGTGCCTCCCCCGTGCGCGTGCGCAACCGCAGCTCGAAGTTGGGCACCGCCTCGCCCCGCATCGCCGCCGCCAGCACCGAGGCCAGCCGCAGGTGCTCGTCCTCCGGCACCAGCGCGAAGACGTCCTGCCCCAGCACCTCCTCCTTGCTGAAGCCCGTGAGCCGGCTGATGGCCTGGTTGAAGACGACCACCTTCTTGTCCCGGTTGGCCACCAGGATGAGCGCGTTCGCCTTCTCCAGCAGCTCCTCCAGGTACTTGCGCACGAACGTCAGCTCGTCGATGAGCTTGGCGTTCTTCACCGCCACCGCCACCTGGTTGGCCAGCTGCACCAGCACCCGCTCGTCCTGCGGCGGATCCGGCTCCTCGCGCAGCGAGGACGGGTACTCCAGGTTGATGACGCCGTAGAGCTGCCCGCTGGCCACCAGCGGCGCGCTCACCCCACCCGTGCTGCTCTCGAAGAGCAACGGCACCAGCGCGGCCACCACCACCTTGCCCACCGGCATGGACTCCGCCGTCAGGTGCATCTTCTCCACCGCCGTGCGCTTGAGCACCAGCGGCTCGCGGGAGCCCTCCTTCAACCGGCCCTCGGCGTACAGGCTCGTCAGCCCACCGGTGCGCGCGTCGATGATGCGGATGCAGAAGGTGCGCCCGGGGAACAGCTCCTTCACCCCGCGCGCCACCGAGGCCACCAGCTCCTCCTCGCTGCCCGCCTCGGCCACGCTGCGCCCCAGGTCCAGCAGCACCCCCTCCGTGCGCGCCTGCTCCAGCAGCGCCTGCTCCACCACCACCAGCTGGCCCCGCATCAGCTCCGACTCGCGCCGCCCCACCACCGACACGGACTCGCCCCGCCGCGCCAGCTCCATCACCACCACGCCCCCCTGCGGCAGCGGCACCTCCACCACGCACGCCGCCCCGTCCTCGGGCACCCGCGCCTCCGCCAGGCCCTCCATCATCTGCTCCACCGTCAGCCCATGGTCGAAGCAGAAGCGCGCGAACGCGTTGTTGCACAGCTTCAGGCGCAACCGCGGGTCGCAGAGCGCCGCGGGCAGCTCCACCGTCTCGAAGAAGGCTCGAAAGGCCTCGGCGGAGGGGCCCTCCGGCACGGGCAGGCGACGCGACTCAGTCGTCATGGGAGCTGGCTTTGTCGAGGTCCAGTATCTGCTGGGACCCCATGTAGGCTTTCGTCTCGTAACGGGTGATGCGGCCAATCTTCCGGACGATCTCCGCCATGCGCTCGGCCTCGCGGTAGATGATGTCCACCGGCTTGTAGGAGGTGTCCTCCTCCTTCAGCCGGCGCTTGAGCAGCTCCGCGTAGCCCATCACCGAGGTGAGGGGCTGGTTGAGCTCGTGGGCGGCGGTGCCGGCCAGGGCGACGATGACCGCGTTCTTCTCGCTCTCCTCCAGGCGCGTCTCCACGTCCGACAGCTTGCGCTCCAGCTCCATCCGGTCGCGCAGGTCCGTGAAGATGCCCACGCTGGCCACCTCGCGGCCGCCCTCGTAGACGATGGAGGCCGTCATGTTCACCGGCACCAGATGCCCGGTGCGGTTGACGACGTCCTGGCGGCACACCGACAGCCGGCCCCGCCCGCCGTACTCCGGGCTGCGCAGCTGCGTCATGATGCGCTGGGCCACCCCGTTCGGGTAGAGCTGGTTGACGTGCATGCCGCTGAGCGCCTGGGGAGCGCCGTAGCCGAAGAGGGCCTCGGCCCCCTTGTTGAACAGGATGATGCGGCCCTGCATGTCCGCGGCGACGATGGCGTCCACCGAGGAGTCGATGAGCCGCTCCAGGAAGTCCTTGGTGTGGCGCAGCTCGTCCGCCAGCTGGCGCGCCTGCGTCACGTCCCGGAAGGACAGGATGATGGCCCGGCGGCCGTCCTCCAGCGGCGCCGCCGAGAAGCTCAGCGTCAGGCGCTGGCCATTGGGCGCGCGCACCATCAGGTCCACGTCCGAGCGGGACTCGCCGCGACGGGCCGCCGTCACCAGCTCCATCAGCACCGACTCGTCCAGCGGCTGCGTCACGTCCACCAGGTGGCGGCCATACGCGCTCTCGGAGGGCGTCGCCAGGATGGCCTCGCCCGCGGGGTTGAGGCTGAGCACGCACGCCTTGTCGTCGAGGATGGCCACGCCCTCGCGCACGTTGGCGAAGAAGAGGTGGTACGTCTCGAGCGAGGCGGCCTTGGCCTCCGCGGCGATGCGCGCCGACATCTCGCGCTCGGTCTGCCCGCGCACCGTCAGCAGCAGCGAGGCGTTGCGCAGGGCCACCGCCGTGGCGTGCGCCACCGTGTTGAGGAAGTCGATCTCATCCGGCGCGAAGGTGCGCCGGCTCCCCCCCGAGGCCCGCAGCAACAGCACCCCGCGCACCTCGCCCCGGATGTGCAGGGGCAGCGCCGCGAGCGCCTGGATGCCCCGCGCGGCCACCTCGTTCTGCACGCCCTCCAGCAGCGGGTGGTGCGAGGCATCCTCCACGACGACGGGCTTGCCCGTGCGCCCCGCCTCGCGCACCTCCGGGTAGCGGTCCAGGTCGATGCGCATGTCCTCCAGGTTGGGAGCATCACTGGCGGCCACCACGCGCGCCCCCTCCCCGTTCTTGTCCAGCATCACCAGCGCCGCGCGGCTGACCCCGAGCCGATCAGCGAGCCGGCGCGTCACGTCATGGAGCAGCGCCTCCACGTCGAAGCTCTCGGCGTAGTCCGCGGTGAGCTCGACCAGCAGGGACAGGTCCTGCTGCCGCCGCATGAGCTCCTGGCGCTCGCGGTGACGCTCGGCCACGCGCCGCAGCCTCCAGGCGAGCTCGTGGGGCAGGCCCCCCGCGGACATCACCTCCGCGGGCTTGAGCGTTTCCAGGAAGGTGAAGGACGCCTCTCCCGGCTCCACCAGGGCCACCAGCGAGAGCCGGGCTCCCGCGGGCGTGGCGAGCAGCGTGGAGAGGGCGGAGGCGCCCTCCGGTGTGGTGAGGTCCACCAGGCCGAGCGTGGCCTGCTCGGGCGTCTCCACCACCCGCAGGCCGGCCTGCGCCGCGGCGCGAGCGAGTGGCTCGCGTGCGGCCGAGGCCGCGGGCACCAGGACGACGCCGAGGGATGGCTCGTGGGAAGACACGCCCCGAGTCTAACCCGGCTCCGGCCTCAGGGGCAGTCCGTGACCCGGACTTCCCTGTCCGGTGCCGGACCGCGCGTCCGCCGCGTCTTCGCAACCCGGTGGCTTTTCCACCGGGCGTGCGTCTCAGCCGCGGCCATAGGGGCCCCGGTACACGGGGACCCAGACCCACTCCTGCACGGACTGGTAGTAGCCCTCCACCCAGCGCTGCTCGTAATGGCCCCCCTCGCACTTCGTCACGTGGCGGCGCGGGCGGTACCTGCAGTTCTGCTCGACCCAGACCTGCTCGTAGTGGCCCGGCACGAACTTCTGGACCGTTTGGAGCTCATAGCGGCCCGACTGGCGCGGCCGGTGCGAGCGCGGAGGCTGGACCGGAGGAGGCGGGGGCGCCGGGCGGTAGTGGCCTCCGGTGTGCATCCGTTGCCCGGGCTGGCCCACCGGCGAGGCGTCGTGCCGGCCCCAGTCATCGGCCCGAGCGGCCACCGGAGCCAGGAGCAGTGTGGAGAGAGCCAGGGTGAAGAGTCCGTGCCGGAGCATCATCGTCTTATCCTCCCAATCGTTCCTGCTCCTTCAGACGGGGCCCCTCCCGATTGATTCAATCCGGGGCCCGGACGTGCCCGGCGCGAGGGACGCCCTACTTCTTCGGCTCCTCCGGCTTCTTCGCCGACTCCGGCTTCTGCCCGCTCAGGCCCTGGTACGCGATCGTGAGCCACTGCTCCGGCTTCAGGAAGCCGTCCCCCCAGCTCTTGTACTTCTCGGGCATGCCCTCGGCCTTCACCTGCTCGAGCGTCTTGCCCGCGGCCAGCTTGCCCTTCACCAGGTCCACCGTGTCGCGCAGCATCTGCGCGAAGGTCTCGAGCTCCTGCCGCCCCGACACCGCACCGTGCCCCGGGATGATCTTCACCCCGGCCGGCAGCGTCTGCAGCACCCGCTCCACGTTGCGCAGGTAGCCCTCCATCGAGCCGCCACTCTCCAGGTCGATGAACGGGTACTTGTCCCCGGTGAACTGGTCTCCCATGTGCAGCACGTTGGAGTGGGTGAAGTACACGATGCTGTCGCCATCCGTGTGGCCCGTGGGCAGGTGCGTCACCTGGATCTCCTCGCCGTTGAAGAAGAGGGAGATGCCCTGGTCGTAGGTGATGACCGGCAGTGCCTCCTTGGGCGCGGGCGGAATCTTGATGCCCATGGCCGCGCTCTCCAGCCCGTTCATCAGCCGCGTGCGCACGTGCTTGTGCGCCACGATGGTGCCCTCGCGGCCGAAGAGGGCGTTGCCGCCCGTGTGGTCGAAGTGCCAGTGCGTGTTCAGCACGTACTCGGGCGCCTTGGCCTTGCCCTTGGTCAGCTTGCCGAGCGCCACGCGAATCTTCGGCACGAGCGGGGCGAACTGGTCATCCACGATGAGGATGCCGTCCGGACCCGCCGAGACGCCGATGTTGCCGCCCGCGCCCTCGACGATGTGCACGTTGCCCGCCACCGGCGTGGACTTCACCTGCACCTTCGCGAGCGAGGCCTCGTCGAACTGCGCCGACGCCACGCCGGGCACCACCAACAACGCGGAG
This sequence comes from Archangium sp., assembly GCF_057119385.1. Classification (NCBI taxonomy): domain Bacteria; kingdom Pseudomonadati; phylum Myxococcota; class Myxococcia; order Myxococcales; family Archangiaceae; genus Archangium; species Archangium sp. Next base: position 107,087 of record NZ_DBNGVP010000003.1, read on the forward strand.
AGGAGAAACTTCTTCATGTGGAGCGTTCCGTTCCCTGGGGAGACGCTCCACACCATATGCCGCTCAAGGGCAGTTGGGCGAAGTATCCGGGCTGATGACGGCCCCCGCGGGAATGGCGGAGCAGCTCGACGCGCCTCGCAGGAGGATGCGACCGGCGGCACCACCTCCACCGCCTCCAGCACCATGGACGCCACCCGAGCCCGTTCCCGCGAGACCATCGCCAGGACCGGCGCTCCCCGCCGCACCCGCGCCTCCCGCGCCTCCATTCACCGCACCGCCGTCAGCTCCCGCCACCGGAGTGGCGGTCACGAGACTTCCATCCGCTCCCGCGACTCCCGGGGATTGCGTCCCGCCCTGCGCGTCGGAGCCTTCACCGCCCGCGCCGCCATTCGCGGTGACCCGGGCGGAGGCCTCGACCACGAGATTCCTGGCCTCGAGCACCAGCATTCCGCCGCTACCGCCTCCGCCACCTCCCGCCGCGTTGTTGACGGTGGAATCACCCCCTCCGCCTCCGGCGCCACTCACGCTCACCACGCTCGCCAGCGTCAGCGTGCCCGCCACGGAGAGCTGCAGCGACCCACCTCCCCGGCCTCCCGCCCCCGGAGTCGTGCCCGTGATGCCGCCTCCCGCGCCCCCCTGGCAGCCGCCCACCAGCGGAGAGAAACCGCTCGTCAGCAGGGCGCCCCCCTTCGAACCTCCTGCCGCGGAGCCGTCATCATTGGCGCCACCGGTGCCACTCTCCGTCGCGAGGCCACCTCCTCCACCACCACTTCCATCATTCCCGCTGACATTGCCGGCCCCCCCCGTCCGTCCCGTGCACCCCACGCCGCTCCCGGCGCCGCCCCGCGACTCCGCACGCGCCGAGTGGGCCAGGATCTCGTCGTTCAGCGTGGCATCGCCATACACCGCCAGGACGACCGGCCGCGAGCCCACCACCCGCAGGGGTTGATTCACGGTGAGGTTCCGGACCGCAATCACCACGACGTCGTCCGCCGTCACCACGTGCGTGGGCGGCGTGAAGCTGCAGCCCGGCGCGAACGTCCACGCCGGCGTGCCCGAGGAGTCGAAGGTGGCACCACACGAGATGTCCAGGTCATTGATGGTCTCGGACGCGATGGCCACCGGATCGAAGTTGCTCGTGACGGTGTAGCTGAACTGGAACGGCTTGCACTCCCCATCCACCTGGCACGTCCCCTTCTTCCCATCCAGGCGGCTGCAGATCTTCCCCACCTGCGCGGAGTCCACCTCGAACTGGCACGTGCCATCGGCGGCACAGAGCGCGCGGGCCTTCTCGCAGGTGCTCGGCGGAGAGCAGTCGAGCGTGCCGCCGCAGTTCCCCGCGCCATCGCACTGGTCCGACTTCGTGCAGACCTGGCCGTCGTTACACGTCGCAGCCACAGGCTTGGGCGCGTAGTTGCACGAGCCCGAGGAGGGATCGCACGTGCCCGCGTGACACTGACTCGGCGGCGAATCGCACGTCTTCTCCGTGCCCATGCACGTTCCGAGGCCATCGCACTTGTCGTTGTCGGTGCACTTGTTCTTGTCGTCGCACGACTCCGTGGTGGCGCGGGCAGCGTACGTGCAATCGCCTGTCGCCTCCTCGCAGGTGCCCGTCGCCTCGCGGCACGTGTTCGGCGGCGTGTTGCACGTCTTCGGCGAGCCCGCCACGCACGCCCCGCTGCCATCGCACCTGTCATCGACGGTGCACTTCTTCCCATCGTCACAGGACGCCGTGGTGGGGCGGGGCGCGTACTTGCAATCGCCCGTCGAGGGCTCGCAGGTGCCCGCCGCATCGAAGCACTGGCCCGGCGGCGTGTTGCACGTCTTCGTCGTCGAGCCCGTGCACGTCCCGCTGGCGTTGCACGTATCGCCGCTGGTGCACTTGCTCCCGTCGTCACAGGAGGCGCCGGCATTGACCGGGTAGGAACAGGTGCCCGTACCACACGTCCCCGCGCCCCGGCACTGCGACGCCGGCTCATCGCAGGCACTGTCGCAGCAGACGCCTCCCACGCAGAAACCCGAGCCGCACATGGCCGCGCTCGTGCAGGTCCCGCCGTTGCAGTCCAGCTTGCCGTCGCAGTTGAAGTCCGTGCCGAGGTTGGCCGGCCCGTCACACACCGCCGTGGCGCCAGGGTGCACGGTGTCCCGGGAATCGTCGCAGTCCGTGCCCTCGACCCCCGGAGCGCGGGCGGCATGGCCGTCCTTGTCCGCGTCCTGGGCCAGCAGCGCGAGCTCCGCCGGCACGGAGCCCTTCTCGGGCAGCGTCACCGCCGTGTCCAGCTGGCGCGTCTCGATGGCCGAGCCCGTGCAGTCCGCCGTGGCGTAGGAGGCCACCGCCACCTGCAACTGCTGGCTCCAGCTCTTCTCCCGGTACACGGCGAGGATGAGCGTCCGGTCCTCGTCCGTGGCCAGTTTGGACTGGGAGATGAGCTCCTCGCTCCGGCGCTCCGAGGCCGCCGCATCCGAGGCGGTCACTCGAAGGCACAGGGGGGTGTAGCCCGGGTACTTGACCGTGAGGGCCACCGCGCTGTCCGTCACCTTGTTCGAACAGGCGGTGAGCAGCAGCAGGCATCCGGCAATCCATGCGTGACGCATGGACGCGGAGCCTACCTCAATCCTGGGACTGCTGCGGCGCCAACTCGCCGGCCGGTGCGGCCTCGGGCTCCTGCTTCACCGGCTGGAACGTGTAGCCCTGTACGCCCGCGGGCAGCACCACCTCCACCAGGGGATTCTCCGCGAGCAGCTCCGGCGTCACCGGCATCCGCACCAGGCCCTCCTGGTCACTCACCAGCGACACGCGTCCCAGGTGCATGCTCAGCAGGATGCGCGCGCCCGGAATGGGCCGCCCCGTCCCCGGCTCCACCACCCGCAGCAGCACCGTCTCGCCCTTGCCCTGGGCCGCCGCGGGCTTCATCGCGGACATGTCGGGCGGCAGGACCTGCCGGTAGTACGGGCGCAGCGCGCAGGCCGACAGCACGCCGAGGGACATCAGGGCAACGCACAGCAGGGGACGCATCGAACGCATGGGGGACTCCATCCGGCCAGACAAGGGCACGAGGGAGGCGCAGCATACCGGCCAGCACCCGGCCGCCAAGCCCCGTGACGCCCGCCCCCACGCCTGCCCTCCCCTGGGGCGGCCCCCCCTGTCGCCCGCACCGGGATGTCGCATCTTCAACGGCATCACCAGCGGCGGAGCCTTCCGCCTCCACCCACCGGGAGAGCACGCATGTCCGACTTCATCGATCCCCAGAATCCCAAACCGAAGACGCGCCGCGAGGTCCTCGAGGACGGCCAGTGCCAGCGGGGCCTGCTGGGAGGCCGCGAGGTGCGCACCACCGCCTCCGAGCCCATGCCCGACATCGAGGAAAGCGGCTACCACGAGGTGCTCGTGCGCGAGGTGCCCACCGAGGGCCTCGTGTTCCACAACCGGGGCCTCGTCATCGGCACCCTCACCATGGTGTTCGTGAGCCTCATCACCTTCTGGATGCCGTTCCTCAACGGCATGCTGGGCGGCGTCTTCGGCGGATTCTTCGCCCGGCGGTGGAAGCGCGCGTTCGTGGCCGCGGCCCTCGCCTCCGTGGCGGTGCCGGCGACCATCGCCTTCTTCTACGGCTTCGACACGCCGGACCTGCTCTATTTCATGTATGGCCTTGGCTTCTGGCGGTGGACCGCGCTCCACGTGCTCGGCATGTTCATTGGCGCGGCGTCGGGCGTGTACTCGCGCCCCGAGGCGGACCGGCGGCGCTTCATCCAGCGCGAAATCACCGCGGGTTAGCCAATTGCGTCATGTGACCCGGCCCGGGCACTCCTGGGAACCGGGTCACGCGGCCTGCGACTGCATGTCCTCATTCCATGCGGGGAAATACTTAGACACTCCACCGTGGGTGTCAGTCCTTCGCATCCTTGAAGGTGCTCCTTGGCAATACCGTCAACACGCCTATAGATAGTCGGATTTAGCTTGGAACCATTGGATTCGCAGGATCAACGACTGTTGGAGGACCTGCGGGCCCGGCTCGACCTCGTGGAGCCGGGAGTGAATGTCCTGCCCGCCCTGGTGGAAGCCCTGCGGGAAGCCCTGCGCGCGGAGCGTAGCCTCGCGTATGGCGTGGACGTGGGGCCCGAGCGCTACCAGGTGAGCTACCTGCACTTCTCCGGCTTCCCCATCACGCCGGAGGCGGCCTACGCGTCCCTGGACGGCTTCGTGGGCACCCGGCGCGACCCCTGGGGGTACTTCAACCCCGCCAACCCCCAACCCTCCCAGCGTAACCGGGAGCTGCAGTTCCAGGCGCCCGGGCCGGATTCCGCGCACCCGGCCGCGCCACGGGATGACCGGTTCACCCTCTGGAAGTCGCTCGGAATCCCCTCGGAGGAGCAGGCGCGGATCCAGACGCAGGTGCGCGCCTCCATCGGCGGCTTCCTCCAGGAGTGCGGACTGGAGCGGATGACGTTCCTGCGTGTGCTCGTCTGCGACGGCCCGGCCCTGCTGGGGTGGGTGGGCGCGATGCGCTCGGAGCCCTTCAATCCGCGGGAGGTGCAACTGCTGCGCGAGCTCATCCCCTCGATGCAGCGCAGGCTGGCGCTGGAGGCGCGCCTGCGCGAGGCGGGGATGCTCCAGGCGGCCCTGGAGGCGTCGCTGGAGTCGCTCGGCCACGCGGCGTACGTGGTGACGTCCACCGGCCGGGTGGCGTTCGCCAACAGCATGGGGCGGGCCCGGCTCGAGCAGGACGCCGGACTGGTGGCGGAGGCCCTGAAGAAGCACCTGAAGGGCGAACCGCCAGGCGCGGAGCTGACCTTCACCCCCCTGCGCCTCAACGGCGCGCCCGCGCACTACCTGGCCATCGTCCAGGGCGAGCCCCAGCAGGCCCTCGCCCGTGTGCACACGCTCAGCTCCGGCTGGGGGCTCACCGCCCGGGAGATGGAGGTGCTCGGCCGGCTCGTGCGCGGGGAGTCCAACAAGGCCATTGCCCTGCACCTGGGCTGCGCGGAGCGCACCGTGGAGGTGCACGTCACCCGCATCCTCGCCAAGGCGCAGGTGGAGAGCCGCTCGGCGCTCATCGCCAAGTGCTTCCTGGCCTCCTGAGCGGGGCGGGCAACCGGGCACCGGCTCGCGGGCGGGACTAGGATGGGGCCTCGTGAGCTCCTCCCGTCTCCCGTCCGCCCTCGCCCGCGCCGCCGACGCCGTCCGCCGTGGCCCCCACTCCACCCCGCCCGACGGCCAGCGCCGCACCCGGCGCCTCGCCATTGGCGACCCGCAGGCGGACTTCACCCGCTTCCTCGCCATCCTCGACCACCAGGGCCTGCTCGGCCCGGACGGGTGGCTGCGGCCCGAGGTACAGCTGCTCTCGGTGGGGGACCACTTCGACTGGGGCAGGCCCGCCGAGCGCGAGGAGGCGGCCACGAGCGCGCTGCACCTGGTGGCGTGGATGGCCGCGCACCCGGCGGACCAGGCGGTGCTGCTGCTGGGCAACCACGACCTCGGCCGCGTGGGAGAGCTCGCCGGCTTCACCGACGCGCGCTTCGCCGCCGCCCAGGCGGAGGCGGATGGCATCTACCGGGGAGAGGACACCGACGAGGCCCGCGAGCGCGACTTCCTCACCCGCTACCCGGAGCTGCCCAACGTGGAGCTGGCGGCCCGTGACTTCGGCAACTTCCGCGAGGTGCAGCGGGACTGGGTGGCGTACCTGCTGCGCGCCGGGCGCTTCCGGGTGGCCCACGCCGCGGCGGAGCACCTGCTCGTGCTGCACGCGGGTGTCACGCGAGAGGACCTGCGCGTGGTGGGCCTGCCCGAGTCCCACCAGGCCCACGCGCCCACGGTGGCGGACGCGCTGAACCAGGCGCTCGCCACCGCGGTGGCCCACTGGAAGGAGGGGCCCTTCTCCATGCCCGGGCTGCACCAACCCGGCAGCGCCACGTACGGCGAGGGCCGCGGCATCTTCTACCACCGCCCCAGCCTGCTCCCCCAGGACGCCGCCCACCGCGCCGCCACGCCCCGGCGCCGCTTCGACCCGCACCGGCTCCCGCCCGGCCTCACCCAGGTGGTGGGCCACACGCGCGACAAGCGCACCCGTGAGCTGCTCGCGATGCCGCGCGAGGGCTACCGGGACGGCGTGCTGCGCTACCTCGTCACCGACGGCACCACGCTCCAGTACAGCCTCGGCACCCCTCCGCCCACCGGCCCCGGCGAGGCGGTGCTCATCTTCACCGACGGCGGCATGCGCGAGTCGCCCGTGGAGGCTTTCGAGCTCTTCGACCTCAACGGGCACCAGGAAGGACAGGGATGATGAGCACGACACGGAGACTCGTGGGGCTGGCGCTCGTGGGCAGCATGGGACTGGGCGGGTGTGCGGCCCCCCTGCGCGCGACCACCCGGGAGGCGCGGGCCACGGAGGCGCAGCTCTCGGAGCATTCCGAGGGCCAGGAGGAGACGTCCCCCGAGCAGGAGCAGGCGGAGCGGGATGCCTTCGCCCGGCGAGCCATGGAGGCCTTGCGTGCTTCGGGCGAGACTCGCCCCATCCACTACGACGAAGAGGGCTTCGTGCTGCGGCTCGGGGGCCCGGATGGGACGCTGGTGTTCCTGGCCAACTTCTTCGACGAGTACCACGCCGTGCCACCGGAGAAACGGGACGAGGTCCTCGCCCGGCTCGCCCGCGTGCAGAACCTGCCAGACCTGCCGGCGACGCTCGCCGAGGCCCGGCCGAACCTGCTGCCGGTGGTGCGCAGCCGCACCTTCTTCGAGCAGCTCCGGCTGGTGATGAAGGGCCCGCCGGGCAAGCCGCTGCCCATCGCATGGAAGCCCCTGGGAGGTTTCCTCGGCGTGGGCCTGGCCTTCGACGGGCCGGACACGCTGCGCTACCTCGGGCCCGAGGAGCTGACGCGCTGGGGCGTCTCCTTCGAGCAGGCGCTCGGCATGGCGGTGGAGAACCTGCGCCCGCGCAGCACCGAGCCCCTCGAGCAGCTCGCCCCCGGCACCTGCAAGGCCCCCTGGGAGGACAGCTACGCGGCCTCACGCATGCTGCTCGACGAGGTGGTGCGGCGCTGCGAGGTGAAGGGGACGCCAGTGGTGCTCGTGCCCCATCGCGACCTGCTCCTCATCACCGGCTCCGAGGACGAGGACGGGCTGAATCAGGTGGCCACCCGGGCCCTGGGGGCGATGATGGCGCCGCGCGCGCTGGACGGCCGGGCCATGCGCCTCGCGCCCGAGGGCTGGGTGCCCTTCATGCCCGAGCGGCTCAGCAACGCCTGGAGGGACTTCCGCAAGCTGGAGCTCTTCACCCGGGCGCGCGACTACGACGAGCAGACGCAGCAGTTGGAGAAGTTCTACGAGGAGAAGGGCGTGGACCTCTTCGTGGCCGCCTACACCCCGTACCAGGACGAGCGCGGGCGCAGCCTCAGCTACGCCGTCTGGCTCAAGGGCGTGGACGCCGTGCTTCCTCGCGCCGAGGTCATCTTCTTCATGGATCCGGCGCTCGGCCCCGAGGCCCCACCGGTGGGCATTGCCCGATGGGAAGATGTGTCGCGGGTGGCCGGACAGCTGCTCGCGCCGGTGGAGGGGCTCTACCCCGAGCGCTACCAGGTGAAGGGCTTCCCCACCCGGGAACAGCTCGCCCGGTGGCAGAACGACCCGGGCGACCTGTTCGACGAGGACGGGCCCTGAGCACGGGCCCGTCCCCTCACTTCGCCTTCGTGGCCGCCAGCTTCTTCTCCAGGGCGTCCACCATGCGCGGCGAGGCCTGGGCCCCGGAGAGCGTCTTCGCATAGGCGATCGCCTCCTCCAGGGTGCGCACTGCCTCGTCCTTCTCCCCCCGGGCGACGTAGATGTCCGCCCGCTCCGAGGGGACGCGCAACCGCCGGCTGCCCCGCACCTTCGACAGCGCCCGGGTGCTCGCGGCCAGTGCATCGTCCAGCCGTCCCAGCCGCCGGTAGAGGTTGGCCAGCCGCGCGGGCGGGTTGTAGTCGTCCGGCAGGTCCTTCTCACTCTGCTCGATGGCCGGCACCACCCGCATCAGGTCTCCCAGCACCATCGCGGCGCCGATGCGGTGCGAGTCGAACACCGTGCGCTGCTCGGGCGTCGGAGCCCTGGCCGCCTCGCCCTCGAGGAAGGTGAGCCACTGCCCGGCGAGTGCCTTCGCCCCGGCCTCGTCCTTCGCCTCCGAGCGGGCCTGCACCAGCACGTCGTACACGCCCGAGCGGTCATCCCCCGGCATGACGATGTCCGGCGAGAGCGCCTCGCGCGCCTTCGCCTCCAGTGAGTCCCTCAGCGCCTGCGCATCCGGGGTGCCCCGCGGCACCTGCAACGCACAGGACAGCCCGAGCGCCGCGGCGTTCGCCCACGAGGCCGAGTGCGGCACCTTGGGCAGCTCCGCCAGCGCCGTCCGGGCACAGGCTTCGTGCCGGCTCGCGCCGTACTGGGCGATGAGGGTGGACTCCAGCGCGCGGCCACGGCGGGACCAGTCCGCCGGAGCCTCGGCCAGCGCCTGGGCGAGCACGTCCGCCGCCTCGGCCTCCTTGCCCTCGCCATAGAGGGCATCGCCGCGCGCCAGCAGCGCCTCGGGACCCTGGGCGACGCCACGGTACGCCCGCTCACCGTCCTCGAAGAGCTTCTCGAGTTGCGGCACGGTGGCACTGCCCGCGAAGCGCACGAGGGCCTTCTCCTCCCGCGGGTCGATGATGAAGAGGGTGGGCCAGTTCTCTACCGGGTATTTCTCCTGGAACAGCGCGTTACCGGGAACATCCGTGTTGATCTCGAGCCAGACGAACCGTCCGGCGTGCCGCGCGAGCGCTTCATCCGTGAAGACGAAGGCACGCATCGAGCGGCACGTGTGTCACCACGGGGCCCAGGTATCGACGAAGAGGGGCAATCCCCTCGACTTCGCCTCCGACAGGGCGCGCGAGTAGTCATCCTCGATGAACGGCAGGGAGGCCCGGGCATGCGACGCCGCGGGCTCGGACACGGCCGAGGTGCGCGCGGCGGAGCAGGCCAGCAGGCCCACCACGAGCAGGCTGGAGAGGTGTGTTCTCATGAGCCCGGTACCCTACTCCGGGGGCGGGCAGGGGAGAAAGCAAGGCGCCTCGGCGGTGCCGGGAGTGGGATATGGTGCCCCGATGAGCGGCCGAGTCCTTCTCATCGACGACGACCCGAGCATGCTGGAGATGCTCCAGAACCGCCTCACCCGGCGCGGCTTCACCGTCACCACGCTGGGCGAGCCCAACGCGGCCCTGCCGTTGCTGATGGAGCAGCCCTTCGACGTGGTGCTCACGGACCTGAACATGCAGGGGCTGAGCGGCACGGAGCTGTGCGAGCGCGTGGTGGCCAACCTGCCGGAGCTGCCGGTGGTGGTGTTGACGGCCTTCGGCAGCATGGAGACGGCCGTGGCCGCCATCCGCGCCGGCGCCTATGACTTCATCACCAAGCCGGTGGACCTGGAGGCGCTGGCGCTGACGCTCGCCCGCGCCGTGCAGCACCATCACCTCAAGGGCGAGGTGGTGCGCCTGAAGAAGGTCGTCACCGAGTCCCAGCGCCTGGGCGGCCTGCTCGGCTCCAGCCCGCCGATGCGCAAGGTGTATGACCTGCTCGGCCGCGTGGCGGACTCGGACGCCACGGTGCTCATCAACGGCGAGAGCGGCACGGGCAAGGAGCTGGTGGCCCGGGCGCTCCATGAGAAGAGCCGGCGCGCCTCGGGGCCCTTCGTGGCCGTCAACTGCGCGGCCATGCCCGAGGCCCTGCTGGAGAGCGAGCTGTTCGGCCACGCCAAGGGGGCCTTCACCGACGCCAAGGCGGCGCGCTCGGGCCTCTTCGTGCAGGCCCACGGCGGCACGCTCTTCCTCGACGAGGTGGGGGAGATGCCCCTGGGCCTGCAGCCCAAGCTGCTGCGCGCCCTGCAGGAGCGGGTGATGCGGCCGGTGGGCGGGGAGCGCGAGGTGTCCTTCGACGTGCGCCTGGTGGCCGCCACCAACCGCGACCTGGAGGGCATGGTGGAGGAGAACCGCTTCCGCGAGGACCTCTACTACCGCCTCAACGTGGTGCAGATGGAGCTGCCGCCGCTGCGCTCGCGCGGAGGGGACATCCTGCTGCTGGCCCAGCACTTCATCGAGCACTTCGCCGCGCGCGCGGACAAGCGGGTGACGGGGCTCAACGAGGCCGTGGCCGAGCGGTTGATGAGCTACAGCTGGCCCGGCAACGTGCGCGAGCTGCGCAACTGCATCGAGCGCGCGGTGGCCGTCACCGGCGCCGAGCGCCTCACGGTGGAGGACCTGCCGGAGAAGATTCGCGCCTACCGCGCCTCGCACGTGGTGGTGGCCAGCGGAGACCCCTCGGAGCTCACCACGCTGGAGGAGGTCGAGCGCCGCTACATCCTCCGCGTCATGGAGGAGGTGAAGGGCAACAAGTCGCTCGCCGCGCAGATTCTGGGGCTGGACCGCAAGACGCTCTACCGCAAGCTGGACCGCATCAAGGGCTCGGGGGAGTAGCCCATGGCGGGGGCGGGGGACTTCCGGCCGGGCCGGGTGGTGGCCGGGCGCTACCAGGTGACGGGGAAGATTGGCCAGGGCGGCATGGGCACGGTGTACGAGGCCGAGCAGCTGGGCCTCGAGCGCTACGTGGCCCTGAAGGTGCTGCACCCGCATGTGGCGAAGACGCCCGGCGCCGTGGCCCGCTTCCAGCGCGAGGCGCAGCTCCTGGCCCGGCTGAAGCACCCGGGCGTGGTGCACCTCTTCGACCACGGCGCCGACGGGGAGGTGCTCTACCTCGCCATGGAGCGGGTGTTCGGCATCCCGCTCGACGAAGTGCTGGAGACCCATGGCCAGCTGGAGGTGAAGGCAGCGGTGGAGCTCGCCGCGCAGGTGCTGGACGTGCTGGAGGCCGCGCACGGCCTGGGCATGGTGCACCGCGACCTCAAGCCCTCCAACGTGATGCGGGTGGGCGAGCTGTCCGCCCCCACGGTGAAGGTGCTCGACTTCGGGCTGGCCGCGCTCGTGCACGAGGAGCCACAGGCCCGGCTGACCGGGAGCGGACAGGTGCTCGGCACGCCCGCGTACATGTCTCCCGAGCACTGCCGCGGGGAGCCGCCCGATGGGCGCGCGGACCTGTACTCCGTGGGGTGCCTGCTGCACGAGCTGCTCGTGGGCCAGCCCCCCTTCGGAGAGTCGCCCGCCGTGGAGGTGATGAGCGGGCACCTCTACCGCCCGCCTCCGCCCGTGCGCCAGCTCCGGCCGGAGCGGGGCATTCCCGAGGCCCTGGAGAAGCTGGTGCTCGCGTGCCTCTCCAAGACGAAGGCCCAGCGTCCGGCGAGCGCGCGGGAGCTGGCCGCCCGGCTGCGCGAGTCGCTGGCTCCGCCGCCCCTGCGCGGTGAGGGCAAGAAGCAGGAGCGCACGCAGCCTCCACCCGCTCCACCTCCCGCGCCCACGCCCGAGGTGCTCGCACGGCCCGTGGGCGTCATCGAGCCGGAGGGCTCCGCCCCGCCCCACGGCATCGGCACCGCGCTGGCGGTGGCCGGCTACCGGGTGGTGCCCTGCCGCGAGGGCGACTCCCTGGAGGGCCTCCACGCCCTGGTGGTGGTACCCCGGAGCGATCAGGCCCAGGAGGAAGCCCTGGCGCTGGCGAGCACCCTGGCCACCCGGCCCCACGCGCCGCCCGTGCTGCTCTGCGGCAGTGGCGAGGACTTCTCGTTGATGTCCCGTGCCGTCGCGAGCGGCGTGTACGACTACGTGCCGCTCCCCCTGGACCCCACGGACCTGGCCCGGAAGGTGGGCCGGGCCCTGCGCTCGCGCCGTTGAGGGGGCGCATTCGTCCAGGGCCGACAGACCTGGCACGTCTTCCGTGGGCATCCGGCCCGCCACGTGCTGTCCTCCGGCCTCCGGATGAACGACCTCGCCCACCTGCGCACCGCCCTCGAGTCCGCCCGCGACGCCCTCCCGCCCCCCGAGCGCTTCCCCGAGCCCTCCGACGCGGACACCGCCCGACGCCTCGTGGAGCGGCTGCGGCGCGACCTGCTGCCCCGCCTGGGCGGCGCCGACGCCCCCCTGCTGCTGGTGGCCATCGCCGGGCCCAACAACGTGGGCAAGTCCACCCTCTTCAACGCGCTGGTGGGCACGCCCCTGTCCCCGGCCCGCCCCGAGGGAGGCCTCACCAAGCAGTGCCTCGCCGCCGCGCACCCGGACACCTGGACGGGCTCGCTCAAGGACTTCCTCACGAGCCGCTACGACATCGTCCCCGTGGCCTCGGGCGAGGCCGCGCCGGTGGACCAGCCCGGGCCCGCCGGGCGCCTCTACCTCGTGCTCGCCGGCGCCGTGCCCCGGGGCCTGGTGGTGATGGACACGCCGGACTTCGACAGCGTCTACCGCGACAACCGCGAGCGCGCCGAGGCCCTGCTCGTCACCGTGGACGTGCTCGTCTTCGTCGTCAGCCGGCAGACGTACCAGAACGCCGCGCTGGTGGACTTCCTGCGCGCTGGCGTGGGCCACGGCCGCCCCTACCTCCTCGTCTACAACGAGGCCACGCGCGAGGAGGTGGCGCGCGGGCACCTGGAGAAGCTGGCCTCGGACGTGGGCCACCCGCCCCTGGCGCGCTACCTCGCCCCGCACCAGCCCGAGGTGGAGGCCGGGGAGAAACCGCTCGCCACGAATCCGCTGGACGCGGCCCCCGCGCTCACCGCGCTGCTGGGCGAGGCCGAGCACGCCCAGGCCCTCAAGGCCCGCGCCCTGGCCGCCTCGCTGCGGGACGCGCGCGCGGAGATGGAGCAACTGGCCCGGGCCGCCACCCGCGCCGCCCATGAGCCGGAGCGGCTGCGCCAGCGGCTGCGCCACGAGCTGCTCGGAGTGGGCCGGCACGCGGCCCTCAAGGCGGTGCCCGCGGACGTGCTGGTGGAGGCCTTCCGCGACGAGCTGGACGCGCGCAGTGCCTTCCACCGCTACGTGCGCCTGCCCTTCCGGGGGCTGGCCACCGCCCTCACCTTCCTCTCGCGCCAGGTGCGCCGCTCCTTCACCGGCCCCGAGCCCACTCCGGCCCCCGCGGGCCAGCTCACCGAGGACACCCTGCGCGATGGGGTGCGGCGCCTGGTGGAGCTCTTCGCCCCCGAGGTGGCCGCCTGGCACGGAGACGCCCGGACGCGCGAGCTGCTCTCCGAGTCCTTCGGCCCGCCCACCCTGGCCCGCCTGGAGGAGCCCCTGGGCCTCGAGGCGATTCAAGCCCATACCGCCGACCGCGAGAGCCTCTACGCCTTCTGCCGGGGACTGGTGGGCCACGAGCTGCAGGGCGGCCTGCGCGAGGAGGTGCTGCAGACGCTCACCACGCTCGTCTACTCGGTGCCCTCGGGCGCCGCCGCGGTGGTGACGGTGGCCACCGGCGGCCTCGGCCATGACGCCGTCATCTGGGCCGGCACGCTCCTGTCCACGCCCCTGCTGGAGCGCTTCGTGGACGCGCTGGGCGCGGACATCCGCGAGCGCCTCACCCAGAAGTGGGCCGATGCCCACGGCGCCACGCTCGCCCAGGCCCTGGAGCGCCGTTTCTTCGCCGGGCTCCTCGAGCACCTGGACACCCAGGTTTCCTCCTGGGCGCGCACCGCCTCCACCCTGTCCGAGACGACCTGCCGGATCTCCTCCTGAGCACCCGCCGTGTCAGACCCCTCGTACAGCCCTGAATGCGTGCGATGCCCGATGGAGAACCCGGGACGCGCCTCCCCTTGTCCCTGGAGCACGGCTGCGGCCAGGATGGGGGCCTCGGGATACCGGTGTTCCGGGAGGGCAGCACATGGGCGCTCCGACGAAGGGTGGAATGAGCCGGACGGGGGAGTACTTCCAGTTCGTCCCCTGCGGAGCAGCCCTCGCCGTCGTCGAGGTGCCGCCCGGCGAGCGCCCGTGCTCCTCGGGCGAAGTCCTCACCCGGCAACAGCTCGAGGAGTGGCCGTGGCGTCACTCCATCCCGAAGGTGACGTCCTCGGCCCTGTCCGGATACATCAACAGCCTGCATCACCTCCCCGGCTTCGAGAGTCATGCCCCCAGCGCCTTCTCCCAGAGCCCAGGCCTGACTCCGCTCTCCCGGAGCGGCTGGCGCGGCAGGCTCGGCGAGCTCTCGGCTCAGCACGGCGGCTTCGTTGCCCAGCAGGACCTCAACGCGCTGCGCTACAACCACCCCATCTTCGACCTGCGCAACCGCCTGGGCGGGCTGAGCTCGGTGAAGACGAGCGTGCGCTCGGAAGACGGCGGGGAAGCCTTCGCCACCTACCTGCGGGGGCTACGGGACGTGGTGGGCCTGCGCCGGCCGCCTACGCCAGGGCACGCGCGGCCCTGTATCCCCACCTGACGCCCTCCGCGGGCGAGGCCCTGTTGCTGCGCAACGGGTACATCTCCGTGAACGCGGATGACGTGAAGCCCTTCCAGGACGCGCTCCGGGACGCCAACAACTACCGCAAGCAGGCCTACCGGGAGATAGCCGACAGGTTCCTGGAGCACGAGCCGGTGCGGCTCAACGGGACGGTGTACCGCACGTACGAGGCGCTGGAGAACGCGCGCAGGAGCACGGGGACTCCGGGCCCGGTGCGCCAGCGGGCCGACAACGCGCTGCGCGCCCTGCGCGAGAAGATCGCCAGCCGGGTGCAGAGCAATGGGCTCACCACGCAGCACCTCATCCACCTGGAGCGCTTCCGCCAGCAGGTGGCCACCGCCAATCCGCGGATGACTCCCGCGCAGATAGACCGGTGGGTCTTCCCGGAGTTGTTGATGGTGGCCCGCCATGGCGGCGGCGTGCGTGGACATGCCGTCTCCGCTGCCATCGCGGGCGGACGCGGCGCGGCAGGGGGTGCCGTGGTGAGCGTCCTCTTCGAGTTCGGCCATATCGTTTACGAGAAACGACCGGACTTCATCGTGCCCGTACTGAAGGCAGGAGCAACCGGAGGAACTTCAGGCCTGGTAGGCGGCGCGACCCAGAACCTGGTCACGTCCAAGGCGGGCAGTGAGCTGTCGCGCAAGCTCATGGGCCAGGGGATGAACACCCGGTGGGCGACGGGGGCGGGCAGGGCCATGGGTGGCTTCGCGGGAGGTGCCGTGGCCGCCTCTGTCTTCACGCTGGCGTCGCTGGCGCTGGATGACGAGGAGCACAGCCGCACGGACTACGTCGCCACGGGAACGCGGGCCTTCATTTCAGGTAGCCTCAGTTCCGCGGTCGCGGCGGGCCTCGTGGGCGCGCTGTGGGGCTCCGAGGTTCCCCTGCTCGGCAACGCCGTGGGATTCATCGTCGGTTTCGCCGGGTACTATGTCGTGGACGCACTCACGGGCGAGCAGGTGGAGCAAGGGGTCCGCCGAGCCCTGGATCGCCCCTCACGTGGCGGGCGATGAAGGGAGCAGGCCAGGTGCTGGGACTGATGGGCGGCAAGAAGCGTCTTTCGTTGTGGCGGCTCGGATTGAGGGTATGGCCGTTCGCTTTCGGGCTCGTCACGGCTTTTGAGTACTGCCGGAGCACCTACCATCCGGGCTCTCCCTGGAAGATCGACTGGCCAGGAGTGGTCGTGGTGGCGACCGCGCTGATGGGTCTGGTGGTGATGATCGCGGAGCACGTCCGGGCCCAACCCAGCCCCGAGCAGAAGGCCGCCCTCTCGGCCATCTTCGCCGCCGGGCCCGGCACCATCGGCGCGGTGCTGGTGACGCGCGACGGCGTCCCCGAGGTCATCGCCACCGTGCGCAGCCTCGAGGAGTACCTGGAGCTGGCCGGCTCGGGCCAGTTGCCCCATGACCACCGCGTCTACCTGCCCGCCGACGCCTGAGCCCGCCTCGGCTCCGCTGTCTCCATCCGCTCCCGGCTCCTCCACGGTGCAAGGCCCGCGTCTGCGGCCCGGCGCGTGATGCACCCCCGCCCCTGGATGAACGGTGCCGAAGCGACCGCCACCCTTTCTCCCCGGCCCGCGCCCAGGAAGGTGGCACCCCACCGGGCCTCACGTCCGCCCGACCCGATCCGCCCGGTCGGCCCGACCTCCGGTCCCGTACGGCTCCGCGCAGCCGGGACGACCTGCCGCATCTCCTCCTGAACGCCCACCGTGTCAGACCCCTCGTGCACAGTGGGTCCAACCGCATCTCGCGGACCACACGAGGCGGGTAGGGACACGTCGCACATGGGTTTCCCAGAGGGATGAGCGGGTTGGACGCTGGAGAAGAAGGCGGCAGGGGCCGGCCTTCACGGGAACCAGGGCAGGACAGGGTGACTTCAAAAATAGGGTTGAAGAAATGACCTTTGCAGTCCTGTTCCGACAACCTGATGCGTCGTATTCCGCCTTGCCTACATTTCAGGGTGGGTTCAGGTATGGACAAGAAACTGGCGAAGACGATTGGAGAGGCCGCCCGGACGGCCCGTCTGCGTGCGCAGCTCACCCAGGCGGATGTGGCGGAAATGGTGGATCTCGTGACAGAGGTCTACGGACGAATCGAGCGCGGCGGCATGGTGCCGAGCGTTCCGACGTTGCTGCGGCTGTGCCGCGCGCTGAGGATTTCAGCGGACGAGCTGTTGGGGCTGGCCGGGCCGGATGGTTCGCTGCGGCTCGCAGACCCGCCGAGCGAGCAGGGTGAGAAGCCGGAAGTGCGGGCGGTGCTGCGTGTGCTGCGGCAGCTCGACTCCGGGCAGATCAAGCTGCTGGGCCGGCTCGCGGTGGCGCTCAAGAAGGAGTAGGCCGCCGCTGGAGGCCCACCGGGAGCCGGGGTAGAGTCGGGTTCCCTCTATACAGTGACCCCGGCCTTCAACTTGACCGCAGAAGTAGGCCGGGGGATGCTGCGTGTGCCCCCGTGTACCTACATCCCTTCCGAAGAATGGCCGTCCTGCTGGTGGCACTGCTGGTGACGCTGGCGGGGGTGGCACATGCCCAGAGCCGCAAGCCGCAGCCGCTGCCCGCCGTGGTGATTGATGGAGACCCGGTCGCGGCCTCGCCGAAGCTGCCGGGAACAGGTCTCTGCACCGCATCGAAGGTGTCCTCGAGTCCAGACGCCGACTTCCGCAGCGACGCGTCGAGCTACAGCTACTACTTCAACGTCTTCATGGACACGGGTGCGATGAAGCCGGCCACCTCCGTGCTCCGCACCACGTTCGATCTATCGAACAACAACCTGGAGAGCGTGCAGCGGCAGAGCTTTGGCGACTTCACCGATGCCGTTGCCGGGTGCGCGTCGGGCGGGTGTCCCTTCTACAGGAATGATACCAGCACTCCATTCGGGACCCGTCTGCGCGGCTACCTGAACGTCACGCCAGACTTGGTGGATAAGCCGCTCCACTTTGGCGTCTACACAGATGACGGCGTGTCGCTCGTCATTTACGACCAGAAGACCGGCCACCGAGTCATCGAGCGGACGCCCATCCGAGGCTTCTCAAGCTGGCACACCACAAATCGCGTCACTTTCAAGAAGCCGGGGCTCTATCCCGTCGAGCTCCTGTACGCGGCTCTGGGTGGTGACTCGGCCCTGGAGCTGTCCACCTTCATCGGCACGTATGCGGACATTGACCACGAGGCGACGCAGCTACCCATCATCAGCTTGAAGGACGACGGCTTCACCCTGATGCAGCCCACCGCCTTCTATCAGACGGAGAGCGGGCGCCCGTCGTATTCGGATCCTGCAAAGTGCGAGCAGTGCAACCGCCAGTACGCCAACACGGCTGGCAACAACGGGTGCGGTCCAGGCTACTACTGCAACGGCGCGGCGCTGTGCGCGCCCTGCGACTCCTCCATCTTCTGCGGCCCCAGCTGCTCGCCGTGCGGTGCGTCCACCCCGCTCTGCCTCAACCGCAACGGCACGTTCACCTGCGCACAGTGCGACAACGACACGCAGTGCCCCAACGGCCGCTGCGACCCGGACACCAACCAGTGCCGTGGCTGCAAGACCGACGCGCACTGCCCCAAGGGCGAGTTCTGCGGCGCCGACAACGAGTGCCACGAGTGCGTCACCGACGACCACTGCCCTCGCGGAGAGACCTGCGCCGGCAACACCTGCCAGCCCTGCTCCACCAACGACAGCTGCGCGGGCACCTCCTGCAACTGCTGCCCCGGCGGCCTCCAGTGCGCTGCGGCCTCCCCCGGCGCCTCGCCCAGCTGCGTGGAGTGCACCGGCGACGCGGACTGCTCCGGCGGCAAGAAGTGCGACATCGCCAACGGCCGCTGCGTGGAGCAGATCGCCGAGTGCAACACCTCCGAGCGCTGCGGCTCCCAGTGCGTCAAGTGCCCCTCGGACCGGCCCTACTGCATGGACGGCCAGGTGTGCGTCGAGTGCCGCTCGGACCTCGAGTGCGGTGACGGCAAGTTCTGCGTCAGTGGCGAGTGTGCCTCCTGCACCACGGACAGGCGCTGCGGTGAGCGCTGCGAGTCCTGCCCCGGCGAGCAGCCCTTCTGCCTCACGGACGGCACCACCCGGGGCAGCTCCTGCGTGGGCTGCCGCGAGAACGCCGACTGCGGCCCCGGCGGCACGTGCGACCCCACCACGCGCACCTGCTCCGCCTCCACCTGCTCGGTGAGCTGCGCCGAGGGCACCGTGTGCTACGGCGACGCCTGCGTCCAGTGCTTCGCCGACGCCCACTGCCCCTGCGGCGGTACCTGCGACACCGCCCTCAACGTCTGCACCACCTCCTGCGTCGACAGCAACGACTGCCTCGGCGTCCAGCACTGCTCGGCCAACACCCAGCAGTGTGAGCGCGGCCGGCGCATGCCCGGCACCGAGCCCCAGGGAGGCGGCTTCTGCTGCGGCACCACCGCGGACAGCACTCCCGGCGGCCTCGGCCTGCTGCTCCTCCTGGCCGCCTTCCTCGCCCTCCGCTCGCGAGGCTCCGCGTGAAGCACTCCGCCCCCATCGCCCTCGGACTCGCCCTGGGGCTCGCCGCCTCCGGGAACGCCTCCGCCCAGGACACCCGCTTCGACGTGCAGGCCTTCCGCCCCGTCGGCGCGCCCCGGGACCTGGTCATCGTCGGCCAGTCCCGCCCCATGGGCGATTACGACCCGTCCCGCCCCCTCGAGCTGGACAAGAGCATCGCCGTCTCCGGCGGCGCCTTCTTCAACCTCGCGTTGGATCCGCTGGTGCTCGTCGCCGCGGGCACCAACTCCAAGGTCATGAGCGTGGTGGGCAACCGCCTCCAGCTCGATGCCGTGGCCTCCGTGGGCCTCTTCGGCTGGGCCGAGCTCGGCGTGGACATGCCCCTGGTGCTCGCCCAGGCCGGTGACAACCTGGAGGCCATCGGCACCGAGGGTTTCATCCAGTCCTTCACGCCCGGAGACCTGCGCCTCAACGGCAAGGTCGCCGTCCCCGGCCTGCGCCGCGGCAAGCCCGAGGACGCGGGGTTCGGTTCCGCGCTCACCTTCGGCCTGGGCTTCCCCACCGGTCTCCAGGAAGCCTTCGCCAGTGACGGCGCGGTCACCGGCAACCTCGGGCTCATCTTCGACTACCGCTTCGAATCGGGCGCCCTGCTGGCCCTCAACACCGGCCTGTGGCTGCGCCCGGACTACGAGTTCGCCGGGGTGCAGTGGGGCAGCGCCGCCACCTTCGGGCTCGGCGCCGAGCTGCCCCTCATCCGCGGCTGGGGCATCAACGCCGTGGGCATGCTCTCCGGCAGCACGCCCCTGAAGAAGCTCCCGGAGGACCCCCAGCAGATTCCCGCCGAGCTGCTCGTCGGCCTGCGCTGGTACAACACCGCGCTCGGCCTCCACGTCACCGTGGGCGGTGGCGGCGGCTGCGGCTGCTCGCTGACGGCGCCCACCCTGCGCCTCTTCACCTCCCTCCTCTGGGCCCCCGGCCCCGAGACGGCGGCCATCCAGCGCTACATCGATCCTCCCGAGCCCCCCGTGGACCCCGATGGCGACTCCGTCATCGGCAAGGGCGATGTCTGCCCGTCCATCGCCGGCCCCGTGGAGAACGGGGGCTGCCCCGATACGGACCAGGACCGTGATGGCATGGTGGACCGGCTCGACCGCTGCCCCACCTCCCCCGGCCTCGAGGACAACGGGGGCTGCCCCGAATCGGACCAGGACCGCGATGGCGTGGCGGACCGGCTCGACCGCTGCCCCGAGCACCCGCAGGGCCAAAAGGGCCGCGACGGCTGCCCGCTCACGCGCATCGACGGGAACAAGATCGTCATCCTCGACCAGGTGCACTTCGCCACGGACCAGGACGTCATCCTCCCCGAGTCCTTCCCCATCCTCGATGAGGTGGCCGACCAGCTGCTCAAGCACCTGGAAATCCAGCGCGTGCTCGTCGAGGCCCACACGGACGCCCGGGCCACGGACGCGTACAACTACGACCTGTCGCGCCGCCGCGCCGCCAGCGTGATGAACTTCCTGCTCGACAGCGGCATCGCCGTGGAGCGCCTGTGCTCGGCGGGCTTCGGCCGCAGCCGCCCGCTGGCCGCCAACGACTCCGAGTCGAACATGGCCCTCAACCGCCGCGTCGAGTTCACCATCATGCCCCCCGTCGAGGGCACGGTGATGCCGCCCTGCCCGCCGGACCCCGCCGCCGAGCAGGTGCTGCCCGTCAAGGGGACCAAGGGTAGGCGGTAGCAGCCAGACACCCCAAGCCTCCCAACGGAGCGTGGAAGAGCCTCCATGCTCCGTTTCACTTCTACGCGCGTAGAAGTGGATTCAGGCAGCGACGGCTCAGCGCTGGGCCGTCTTGACCTCGAAGACGACCTCGGCGGCGGCCTTGCGCCTGCCTGCCGTGGCCGTCACCACCGTGCGCCCCGGACCCACCGCCGTCACCTGCCCGGTGGCCGACACCGTCGCCACCGACCAGTCCGAGCTGAACCAGGTCACGGGCACGTCACTCAGCGCCACGCCCCGGTTGTTGAACGTCTTGGCGCGCAGCTGCAACTTCTGGCCCACCTTCGCGAAGACCAGGTGCGTGGGATCCACCTCCACCCGCGCGAAGTCCGAGCGCACCACCTGCACCTGCAGGTTGCGGCTCAGCGGCGGCACCGTGGCCGTGATGGTCGCCTTCCCGGGCGCCACCCCCATCAGCCGCCCGTTCTCCACCCGCGCCACCGTGGGGTCACTCGTCGTCCACACCGGCGGCACGTCCACCAGCGGCTTGCCCAGCTCGTTCTTCACCACCGCGGAGATGGCGATGGAGTTGCCCGCCAGCAGGAAGTCCGCCCCATCCACCCGGATGTCCACCAGGCTCGGGATGGACACCTGCACCTCCACCGAGGCCCGCGCCTTTCCAGCCGCGGCGGAGATCTTCGCCTTGCCGGACTTGCGCGCCACCACCACCCCGTTCTCCACCGTGGCCACCTCCGGCGCCGAGCTCACCCACCTCAGCTTCGGGTCCTCCACCGGCTGGCCATTTCCATCGAGCGCCACCGCCTGCAGCACCACGGACTCCCCATGGGCATGCAGCGGCCGGTTCTCCGGCATGGAGAGGGTGAGCGACTCGGGCGCGGAACGGCAGGCACCGAGCAGCAGCGCGGACGACAGGAGCAGCGAGCGGGTGAACGTCGGGGTCTTCACGGAGGTCAGGGGGGCTTGCGGGCGTACGAGCGTGCCTCACGAACAGCGGCGCGCATGACTGTATTTCGATACGGCCAGTTCGCAATGATTTGCAAGTGCGCCCGTCCGCCCGGTTGCCCCCTTCCGCCGGGTACCCGACGCTGGAATGCACATCTTGGACGAGGAGGTTCGAGCCAGGGGGTCACCGGCCTTGATCCACAACGTCTTCACGCTGCTCTCCGTCCTGCCCGCACGCCCTCGCCGGGCCGCCGTGCGCACGCTGATGGACTCCCTCTGGCACCTGCGCACCACCGAGGAGGTCCTCGGCCGGGAGAACCTCCCTCCCCCGCCCTGCCTTTTCATCTGCAACCATCTGTCCAACGCGGATGGCTTCACGCTCGTCCGCGCCCTGCGGCCCCGGAAGGTGTACTTCCTGGCCGGTATCAAACTGCAGGGCACCGTGATGACCCGGCTCGGCACCGAGGCCGTGGACACCATCTTCATCCGCCCCAACTCCTCGGACATCGAGCCCATCAAACGCGCCGTCGAGACGCTCAAGGCGGGCCACTCCGTCCTCATCTTCCCCGAGGGCGGCCGCAGCCGGACCGGCGCCCTCACCCGGGCCAAGAAGGGCGCCTCCCTCATCGCCCGCCGGGCCGGTGTCCCCATCGTCCCCGTGGCGCTCACCGGGACGGAAAAGTTCATGCCCATCGATGACCGGGACATGGGCCGGGAGCAGGTGCGCCGCGCCCACCTCACCGTCCGCTTCGGCACGCCCTTCCTCCTCGAGGAGCTCGAGGCCGAGGCCGCCGGTGCCGAGGACCCGCGCCAGGCCCTCACCGACGCGATGATGCGGCGCGTGGCCGGGCTGCTCCCCCCGGAGTACCGCGGCGTCTACGCCGGCCCCGCCCCCGAGGCCGAGGACGAGGCCCCCGCCCCCGTGGAGCGCCCGGCGGCCCACGCCCCTCCCCCCGAGCCCGGCCGCTGAGCCCCCCTTCGCTCACTCCCCGGCGTGCCACTGCAACCGGCTCGCCGTCCCCCCCGGGGCCAGACTCAGCGGGGGCAGGTAGAGCCCCAACCGCTCGCGGTTCCACCACGCCCCCGTGCGCCGGTGCGTCTCCCGGTCCGTCATCCGGTAGTCGTACAGGGTGGCGCGGACGTAGCGCGGCGGGTGCTCGGGGAAGGGATTGATGGCGAGCAGCTTCAGCACGTCCGGCGAGCCCTCGAGCAGCCGCAGCATGAAGGCGAGCAGCCAGACGGGCGGCGAGCCCAGCGCCGCGAACCACATCTGCCAGTCCAACCGCGGCTGATGGGGGGCCACCTGCCTCGGGGGCCGCTCCGGGTCGCTCACCTTGTAGCGGAAGGTGTACTCGTGCCACGTCTCGCCGTCGTCGGAGCCCTCGATGGCGAGCTCCGGCCGGCGCACCGTCATCACCGCGAAGAGGCCATAGGGATTCACCGCGCGCAGCGGACGCGCCCGCATCTCCAGCCACTCCAGCCACCGTGGCGCGCCGCGGGGACGGTTGAAGCGGGCCAGGATTTCATTCATCCCCAGGACGAGGAAGGGCACGGCGGGGAGCCAGGCACCCAGTGTGCGCCACCAGGGCCTCGGCCTCGCGGGCGGCGGGGCCGGCAGGAAGCGCCGCAGCGACGCGTCGTCCAGCAGCCACAGCCCGAGCACCAGCGACTGCACGTTGAAGAAGCCGTAGTTGCCGGTGGCGATGATGACGCCCTGCAGCCCGGTGAAGAGCCAGAAACCCAGCAGCCGCAACTGCCTCGGCGCGAAGACGAGGAAGGGCGCCACCGTCTCCAACGCCAGCACCGCCGCCGTGGAGAACCGCTGCACCTGGTGCGGCAGGTGGTGCGCGTACCAGCCGCCGCGCGTGGGGAGCGGCGCCGTCTCATAGTAGGAGTCGCACGCGGTGAGCTGGCGCCACGTCTCGTCGCCGGACTTCAGCTTGGACACCCCGGAGCCCAAGTAGAGGCGGAAGAGGAGCGCTCGCCACAGCAACACCTGCGCCGCGGTGGGCTCGTACCGGCCCGGCCCGGGCCTCAGTCCCATCGGCGCCGTGAGCAGGCCGAGCAGCCCCATCTCCAGCAGCAGCGCGTCCCATTGGAACGAGAGGAACTCCCGCCCCACCGAGACGTACGAGAGGTAGAGGGCCCACAGCCCCGTCAGCGAGACCTGGGGCGCCACGCCCGCCATCACCGCCAGCGACAGCACCTGGCCCGCACGCAGGCCGCGCACCAGCGTCTGGTCGGACGCATCCAGCCACAACAACGAGGGGTACCAGAGGTACCGCTCGTGCCCCATCGCCGTCATCCGGGGCGAGGAGGTCAGATCCTTCACGGGCAGGATGCCGCGCGAGCCATAGAGGCCCCGCACCTGCCGCGCCAACGAGGTGAAGGCGATGAGGTAGATGCCGCCCAGGGCCCGGAAGAACACCTGGCGCACGAGCCGGTGCCGCGGCGGCGCCACCGAGCGCTCGGCGAGCCTGACGAGCAGCCCGTCCCCGCGTCTTCGCGTACGCCTGCCCGGCCGCCGGGCGGGTAGCTCACGGAGCATCCGGAAGAACGCCTTGGCGCCCTGGGGGCGGACAGCACGCATGGGGCTCCCCTCCTTCTCTCGTCAAAGCTGGGAGCAGCGGAAGGCCCGTGCCGGGAGAGCCCAATCCCTCGCCCCGGAAGGGCCCGAGCGGCCGGGCCTCCACGCGCCGTGTACGCGGGTGCCTAGCTTTGCCGCATGAGCGAGCCCAAGGAACGAGCCCACCGGACGGTGCAGGTGCTCCCCGGCATCCACCGCTGGAGTGTGAAGGATGACCGCATCGGCGGCGTGGAGAGCGAGGCCTACGCCGTGGTCGCCGAGGATGGTTCCGTCACCCTCATCGACCCGCTGCCCATCGACGACAAGGCGCTGCGCAAGCTCGGCCGGGTAGAGGC
This sequence comes from Archangium sp., assembly GCF_057119385.1. Classification (NCBI taxonomy): domain Bacteria; kingdom Pseudomonadati; phylum Myxococcota; class Myxococcia; order Myxococcales; family Archangiaceae; genus Archangium; species Archangium sp. The sequence continues at coordinate 131,455 of NZ_DBNGVP010000003.1, forward strand.
CATCGTCCTCACCGCCGGCAACCACCAGCGCGCCGCCTGGCACTTCCGCAAGCTCTTCGGCGCTCCCGTGTGGGCCCCCCGCGACGCCTACGGCCTGGAGGACTCGCCGGATGCCACCTACGACGCGGGCGACAACCTCCCCGGCGGCCTCGTGGCCTACCACACCCCCGGCCCCGTCGAGTCCATGTTCGCCCTCTGGATGGAGCGGCCCCGGAGCGTCATCTTCCTCTCGGACCTCCTCACCCACGTCGACAACGGCACGCCGCGCTTCGTGGAGAGCCAGTACCAGGACGAGCCCGGCCGCACCCGGCTGAGCATCCAGCGCATCCTCGACCACCTGCCCGTCGAGGTGCTCTGCTTCGCGCACGGCCGCCCCATCCTCCAGGACGGCGCCTCCGCCCTCCGGCGCGCCCTGGACGAGGACACCGAGGCCCCCGCCCCACCCGAGCCCCGCTGAGCGGAGCGGCTACTTCGCCACCGCGTCCAGCCGGCAGCTCACCGCCAACGAGAGCACCACCTCATCCACCGACTCGGGCTCCTGCTTCACCGCGCCCGGGGGCTCGCAGGCGGCGAGCTGCAACGGCGCCCGCTCGGACTGCGCCTGGGCGATGAAGCCCCGCGCCCGCTCCACCCACCGCTTCATCAGCTCGTCCCGGCGCGCCTCCGGGTCGCGCACCTGCGCCACCGGGAAGCCGAACGACGCCCGCAGGCCCGTGTTCGCCTTCTCCGCCGCGGCCGCCTCCTGGCTCCCCACCTTCACCAGCGTGGCCACCAGCGCCGTGCGCGCCCAGAAGTCCTGCGCCTCGGGCAGCGCCACCTCCAGCACCCCGTGCGCCATCCCGTCGCTTCCGCTTCCAGCCATCCGCTTGCCGCCCGAGTCCAGGCCCACGTCCTTCATCTTCACCGCCACCTCCACCTTCGAGGCCTCGGCCGCCGCGCGCACGTACCGCTCCACCGCCGCCTTCAGCTTCGGCACCGCCTGCTCCAGCGACTCCGACTCCTGCCGGAAGGCGAAGGACACGCGCAGCACGTCCGGCCTCACCTTCAGGCCCTCCTCCACCGCCGCGAGGGGGGGAACGGGCTCGGGCTCGTACGAGCTGGCCACGGCGCTCGAGACCGAGGAGCGGCCACACGAGGTCCACAGACAGACGAGCACCACACAACCGGGGAAGACGAGGTGACGCAATTGCATGAGGGACTCCAGTGGAATGTGCCGCGCAGCTTGCCAGCAGGTAGGCTCGCCGTCCGCCATGTCCTACAAAGAGAAGTACGCGCCCTCCCTGCATGAGCCCGCCCCCCTCCGCGCCGAGCTCGTCGTCCGGCCAGACCAGCTGCGCGTGGCCTTCACCGTCTCCCTCGAGTCGGAGGGCATCGAGCAGACCCTGCCCCTCCTGCAGCGCGCGTGCGAGCAGCTCCAACGCCGCGCCCGCGAGGCCACCGGCACCGAGGTGACGCTCCGGCCGAGGGACACGCGCTTCAACCGCTCGGCCCCGAAGAAGCTGTCGCTCCCCGAGGACGAGGACCGCACCTTCGTCGCCGTGGATGGGCTCCTGGTGCTCCCCCTCCCCGCCGAGCTGGATTTCTGGGCGCGCAGCTCCCGCGTGGGCTCGCTGGTGCGCGTGTGCCACGAGATGGAGCGCGACAGCCGCGAGTCGAAGAAGCAGCCCCGCTTCGGCTTCGGCTCCGTGGAGGCCTTCGTCTCGCAGCCCGAGCTTCATCGCGCCGAGCTGCTCCGCCGCTTCGTCGAGCGTGCTCGCGAGGTGGCCTCCGCCCTGGGCTCGGCCGAGGCTCCGCTTCACGTGGTGGATTGCGCTCCCGCGGGCGCCGTGGAGCAGGCCCCCGTGTCCCTCGAGGAGGTGGGGTTGTCTCTCCAGGTGCACTGCCGGCTGGATGTGGTGCTCGGGAGAGGGGATTCACGCGGCAACGGTTGAGGTACCCGGGCCTTCCACCGGGAGCTCGAGCACCACCTCCGCTCCCGGGCCCTGCGTGTCCGCCACCCAGGCCCGCCCTCCGTGGCGCTTCGCCACCTCCTGCACCACCGCCAGTCCCAGGCCCGTTCCCCCTCCCTTCGGCTCCACCCGGTGGAAGGGCCGGAAGACCGACTCGCGGTGCTCCGCCGGAATGCCCGGCCCCTGGTCCCTCACCGACAGCCTCCACCTCGCCCCCTCGCGCTCCAGCCGCACCGAGATCTCCGTCCCCTTCGGCGCGTACCGCAGCGCGTTCGACAGCAGGTTGTCCACCGCCTGCCTCACCGACGCCGCATGGAAGGTACACGGCGCGGGCTCCGGCCCCTCCACCGTCATCCACACGCCCCGCCCCTCCGCCTCGGCACGCGCCGCCGCCGCCGCGTCCTCCACCACCTCGCGCAGGTCTCCCGCTCGCACCTCCCAACCCCCTCGCCCGAAGGAGGCCAGGTCCAGCAGGTTCCCCGCCAGCGCGCTCAGCCGCTCCACCTCGCGCCGCGTCTCCTCCAGCGCCTCGCGCAATGACTGGGCGTCCCGCTCCTTCCACAACGCCAGGTCCAGGCTCGTGCGCATCAACGCCAGCGGCGTGCGCAGCTCGTGCGCCGCCCGGGCGATGAGCTGCTCCTGCCCCTCCCGCGCCTCGTGGAGCCGCGCCGAGGCTTCCCGCAACGCCCCCTCCACCTCGGACACCTCGTCTCCCCCGCGCCCCTCCTTCGCGCCCGCGGGAAGCTCGCCCTCGCGCAGCCGGCCGATGAGCCCCCGCAGTTGATTCAGCCGCCCCGCCAGCCACCGCGCCTGCCACGTCTGCAGTCCGAAGAGCACCACCCCCAGCAGCGCCGCCACCGCCAGCGTCACCGCGTGGAAGGCCCGCACCGCCGAGTCCTGCTGCGCCAGCGACGCCGACAGCCGCAGCGTGTACACCCCACCCGCCGGAGCCCGGATGCCCAGGGTGAGCTGCCGCCACCGCTCGCCCTCCACGTCCCGCACCGTCTCGAAGCGCGGCGGCTCTCCCGGCGGATGCGGCGCGGGCGCCGGCCCATGTGCTCCCTCCTCCGTGGACGGATAGGACACCAGCCGCTGGCCCTCCGGAGAGAACACCTCGGCCACCGGCGCGAAGGGGCGCACATCGTGCTCCAGCGGCGAGCTCAGCATGTGCAGGTGCGGCTGGCCTCCCGGTCCATCGAGCAGACTCACTGACTCCACCGCCGCCTGCGCCAGCAACCCCCGGTCCACCGAGCGCGCCAACCACGCCTCGAAGAGCTCCCCCGCGAGCGTCAGCGTCAACAGGATGCCCACCATGGGGACCAGCGCCCCCAGCAGCCACAACCGTGTCGCCAGCCTCACCCGCGCTCCTCCACCACCAGCCGGAAGCCCACGCCTCGCACCGACTGGATGGACACCCCGGGCTCCACGTCCAGCTTCTTCAGCTTCCCGCGCAGGTACCCCACGTACACGTCCACGATGTTCGGCGGCCCATCGAAGCTGTCACCCCACACGTGGCTGAGCAGCGTGGAGCGCGCCAGCACCTCGCCCACGTGGCTGGCCAGCTCGGCGAAGAGCGCGAACTCCCGCCCCGTCAGCACCTGCTCCCGCTCTCCATGCCGCAACACCCGCCGCCTCGAGTCCAGCACCAGCGGGCCCACCTGCTGCGCCGGCCCCTGCGCATCTCCCCGGCGGTGCAGCGCCTCCAGCCGCGCCAGCAGTTCCTCGAAGGCGAAGGGCTTCACCAGGTAGTCGTCCGCCCCCGCGCGCAGGCCCACCACCTTCTCCCCCACCGTGCCCCGCGCGGTGAGCATCAACACCGGCGTGCGCAGCCCCTGCTGGCGCCAGCGCCGCAACACCGCCAGCCCGTCGAGGTCCGGCAGGTTCCAGTCCAGCAGCACGGCGTCGTAGGCAATCTGCAGCGCCTGCTCCAGCGCGTCCTCGCCCCGCTGGCACACGTCCACCTGGTGCCCCGCCTCCGTCAGGCCCCGCTGGAGCAGCCGGGCCATCTTCTCCTCGTCCTCGACGAGCAGCAGCTTCATGCGCGGGCCTCCTTCACACGGCCCGTCAGCGTCTCCTACCGCCCTCCCCATTCCAAGCGGTAACGGCGCGGCGGCCCGCACCTCGGGCGAGCGGGCTGGAGTCACTGAGGGGTGTCGCTACACTTCCACCAGGACACCGTCCTCCAGACGGGTCTTCCCGGCCCGCGCGCCCGCGAACCACGGGTAGAGCGACGGGAGGAGGACGAGCGTCAGCAGCGTGGACGTCACCAGCCCGCCCACCACCACGGTGGCCAGCGGGCGCTGCACCTCGGCGCCCACGCCGGTGGCCAGCATCATCGGCACGAAGCCCAGCGCCGCCACCAGCGCCGTCATCAGCACCGGCCGCGAGCGCTCCCGCGCCGCCAGCAATACCGCCTCCTTCACCGGCAGGCCGCCGGCCTCGTGGTGCAGCAGCCTCGACATCAGCACCACGCCGTTGAGCACCGCGATGCCCGACAGGGCGATGAAGCCGATGGCCGCCGAGATGGACACCGGCATCCCCCGCAGCACGAGCGCCACCACGCCCCCCACGCACGCGAAGGGCACGTGGGTGAAGATGATGAGCGCCGGACGCAGGCGCTGGAAGGTCAACCAGAGCACGGCCACGATGAGCACCAGCACCGCGGGGATGACGAGCGAGAGCCGCCGCGCCGCCTCCGTCAGCGTCTCGTACTGGCCGCCCCACTCCAGGCGATAGCCGTCCGGCAGGCGGACCGCCGAGGCCACCCGCGCCCGCGCATGCGCCACCACCGTACCCAGGTCCGCGCCGCGCACGTTGAAGCCCACCACCAGGCGCCGCTGTCCGTCCTCCCGGTTCACCAGCCCGGGCGTTGACACGAGCTTCACGTCCGCCACCCGCGACAGCGGCACCGTGCCTCCCGAGGCCACCGGCAACGGCAGCTCCGCCAGCGAGAAGGCCCCCTCCGCCCCCGACAGCCGCAGCACGATGGGCACCCGCACCGCCCCGTCATACGTGGCCCCCACCTCCAGCCCCGTGCGCACCGCCTGCACCGCCTCCAGCACCCCGCGGACGCTGAAGCCCATGCGCGCCGCGTCCAACGCGCGGGGCACCACCTCCAGCATCGGCACCTCCGGCGGCGCCAGCACCCGCACGTCCGCCGCTCCCGGCTCCCGCGCCACCTCCGCCGCCACCTGCTCGGCCCGCCGCCGCAGCTCGCCCAGGTCCTCCCCGTACACACTCACCGCCACGTCCGTCACCGTGCCGCCCAGCAGCTCGTTGAAACGCATCTGGATGGGCTGCGTGAAGGCCGGCTCGCTCCCCGGAGCCTCGGCCTCCAGCACCGCCGCCATCTCCTCGATGAGCGCCTCGCGCGTGAGGCCCGGCCGCCAGGTGGCGTGGGGCTTCAGCCGCACGAAGACGTCCGCCTGCTCCAGGCCCATGATGTCCGTGGCCACCGCCGGGCTGCCCACGCGCGACACCACCTGCGTCACCTCGGGGATGTGCTTCAGCAGCACCGCCTCCAGGTGCCCCGCCTCCCGCGCCGCCGCCTCCAGGCGGATGTCCGCCGCGCGCGTCGTCTGCACCACCATGTCCCCCTCGTCCAGCTGCGGGGCGAACTCGCTGCCCGCGCGCAGGAAGAGGCCCACGCCCAGCGCGAGCAGCACCCCCGCCGCGAGCGCCACCCGGCGCGGAACCCGGGCCATGTGGTCCAACACGGGCCGGTACACCCTGTCGAAGAAGCGCACCAGCAGGGGTGGGTGCTCGGGAATGTCCTCGGGCCGCAGCACCAGGCTGGCCACCGCCGGAATGAAGGTGAGCGACAGCACCAGCGAGGTGGCCAGCGCCAGCATCACCGTCATCGCCATGGGGCGGAACATCTTCCCGTCCACGCCGCTGAGCGCCAGCACCGGCACGTAGACGAGCAGGATGATGAGCACCGAGAAGAACACCGGCCGCGCCACCGAGCCCGTCACGTGCGCCACCTTCTCCCGCCACCCCTTGCGGTCCGTCCGCTCGTGCCCCACATGGTGGAAGACGGCCTCCACCATCACCACCGCGCCGTCCACCAGCAGGCCGAAGTCGATGGCCCCCAGGCTCATCAGGTTGCCCGGAATCCCCAGCAGCACCATGCCCACCGCCGCGCCCAGCATGGACAGCGGAATCGCCGAGGCCACCACCAGCCCCGCCCGGAAGCTGCCCAGCAGCAGGAAGAGCACCGCCACCACCAGCAGGCCTCCCTCCAGCAGGTTCTTCCCCACCGTGCGCAGCGTGCCGCGCACCAGCGTGCTCCGGTCGTACACCTCGTCCACCCGCACGTCCTCGGGCAGCACCTCGCGCACCCGCTCCATCCGCGCGTGCAGGCCCTCCATCACGTCCAGCGCGTTGGCCCCGCGCAACATCTGCACCATCACGTACACCGTCTCGCCCCGGCCGTTGGCCACCGCCGTGCCGATGCGAGGCAGCGCCCCCGGCACCACCTCGGCCACGTCCGCCAGCCGCACCGTCTGGCCATTCGCGCCCTCCACCACCGCGCTCCCCAGCTCGCTCGGGCCCGGAGGCCGCGCCACCGCGCGCACCAGCACCTGCCGGTCCCCCGTCGCGAGGCTCGCCCCGGGCACGCTCCCCGACACGTCCTCCAGCGCCCGCCGCAGCGCCTCCAGCGTCAGGCCGCGCTGCGCCAGCTTCACCGGGTCCGCCCGCACCTCCAGCGTGCGCTGCTGCCCACCCCAGTTGTTCACCTCCACCACGCCGGGCACCCCGCGCAGCAGCGGCGCCACCCGCAGCTCCGCCAGCTCCAGCAGCTCCGCCGACGTGCGCTGGGACGAGCTGAGGGTGAAGTGGAAGATCTCCCCCAGGCCTCCCGTGAGGGGCCCCAGCTCCGGGGCCTCCACGCCCGGAGGCAGTGCGCCGGCCAGCGCGTTCACCCGCTCCTGCACGAGCTGCCGCGCCCGGTACGGGTCCACGCCGTCCCCGAAGACGGCCGTCACCGAGGAGATGCCGTAGCGAGACAGGCTGCGGTGTCCCTCCAGGCCCGGCATGCCTCCGAGCGCCGTCTCCACCGGCCGCGTCACCAGCCGCTCCACCTCCTCGGGCGTCATGCCCGGAGCGCGGGTGAGCACCAGCACCTGGTTGGTGGAGATGTCCGGCAGCGCGTCCAGCTCCATCCTCGCCGCCACGAGGGAGGCCAGCACGGCGAACAGCGCCGTGAGCCCCAGCGTCCAGCCCCGGTGCTTCACCGAGCCTCTCACCAGCCGCTCCATCATCACCCCTCCCCTCCCGTCATGAGCACGCGCGCGGCATCCGCCGCCACCGCGTCCGACTCCTTCAACGGCCCGTGCACCAGCGCGTCCACACCGGACTGTCCCACCACCTTCACCGGCTGACGGCGGTGGCCCTCGCCCTCGCGCACCAGCACCGCCACCTCGCCGCCCTCCAGCACCAGCGCCCGCGCGGGCACCACCTTCACCTCCGGCAGCCCGTCCGCCCTCACCCGCAGCGTCCCCCGCAGGCCCGCCGGCAGGGAGCGCACCGGCTCGGGCTCGAACCACGCGGCCAGCGTCCCATCCCGCGCGTCCACCGACGGCGCTCGCCCCACCAGCCGCACCGGCACGGCCTCCAGGCCCGGCGCGGAGAACTCGAAGGCGGTGTCCTCCGGCAGCGCCAGCGAGAGCCGGGCCTCCAGGCGCGCGGGGCCCTCGCCCGCGACGCGCACCAGAGGCGCCCCGCCCGCCTCGTACGTCTGCCCCAGCACCGCCTCCACCTCCGTCACCACGCCGTCCACCGGACTGCGCAGCGCCACCGTCCCCCGCTGCGCCACTCCGGCCGCGGCCGGGCCCTCCAGCCCCGCCACCTTCAACAGGGCCCGCGCGCTCTGCTGCGCCGCACGGGCCTCCGCCAGATTCGCCTCGGCCTCGGCCAGCTCGAAGACGCGGGCCATGCCCTGCTCCTGGAGCGCCTTCAGCTGCGCCGTGCGGCGCTCATAGGCCTCGCGGCGCAGGGAGGCGGCCTCGTAGTCCCCCGCGGCCCGCACCACCTCGGGCAGGAGCACCTCGAGGAGCACCTCGCCCTTGCGCACCTTCTGGCCGGGCCGCACGGCGATGCGCGCGACACTCCCCCGGAAGGGCAGGCCGAGCGCCGCCGCGCCCTCGGGAGGCGGGAGCACCTGGGCCGGGGCCTCGGTGAGGGACACGCCGCGCGGAGGACGCGGGTGCACCCAGGCGCTGCTCGCGCTGGACCGCGCGGGCGCGGGCGCCGCGGGCACGGCGGGCGGTGGCGAGGAGCAGCCCAGGGCCGCGCCCAGCAGGAGGACGGAAGAGAGGAGCGCGGAACGGCTCATGGCGTGGGGACTCCGGAAAGGGTGTCGAGGAAGAAGCGGGCCGTCACACGCGCCCGGGCCTCCTCGGCGCGAGCGTGGCCCAGACGGATGCGGGCGGCGGCCAGCGCGCGGCGCGCCAGCACCACCTCGGGGACGGTGGCGTCCCCGGACCGGAAGAGGAGCTCGCGCAACCGGGCGGCCTCCTCGGCGGCGGGCAGCAGCTCGCCCTTCAGTGCCGCCAACACCTCGCGCGCGTGCTCCACTTCATGGAGCGAGAGGACCAGCCCGGCCGCGGCGCGCTGGCCCGCGTCCCGTGCCTCGCCCTCGAGCCGCTCGGCGGTGGCCAGCAGCGTGCCCCGGTCCCGCTCTCCCCGCTCGAAGAGGGACGGCGTGAGCGTCAGCGTGAGGGCCCCTCCCGCGGCCCCGTCGAACTCGCGCAGCCCGGCCACGCCCACTTGCAGCAGGGTGCCCCGTGAAGCGTGGGCCTCGGCCGCCCGTGCCCGCTCCAGCCAGGCCTCGAGCTTCCGCGCCTCCGCCTCCGGCAGCCGGGAGGCCCGCGCAACCAGGGGCGCCCACTCGGCCTCCGGGGGCAGCTCTACCTCGGGCAGCTCGCCCGTGGCCTGGAGGGGCTGGGATGGATCCTTCCCGAGCAGCCTCGCCAGCTCCACCCGGCGCTCGGCCACCCGGCCCTCCGCGTCCAGCCCGGCGAGCCGCGCCTCCGCGAGGTACGCACTGGCCTCGGCCTCCTCCAGCTTCGTGGAGGCCCCCAGCTTCGCCGCCCCTCGCACCGCCTCGCGGAAGGTCCCGGCCAGTTGGAGCTCCTGCGCGCTCTGGGCGCTGGCCTGCTCGGCCGCCCAGAGCCGCAGCCACGCCTCGGCGATGGCCAGCCGGCGCGCGAGCAGGACGGCGCGGGCCTCGGCGTCGAGCACGGACTGCTCGGCGCGCACGGTGGTGTCCCGCGCGCCCGTCTGCCCCGAGAGGCTGAAGGTCTGGCTCACCCCCACGCGCAAGTCGGCACCGCGCGCGCCCGCGCTCTGGCGGTAGCCGGGCTCCACGGTGACTTGAGGGTTGAAGACGAACGGAGAGAGCCGCGCGCTTTCGGCACGGCGGACTTCGGCGGCACGGGCGGCGCTCTCGGCACCCGGGGTGCGCCCGGCCAGCGCGAGCGCCTCCTCGAAGGTCAGCGGAGTGACCTCCGGGGGCGAAGCGGCCAACAGGAGCGCGGCGAGGACGGCAACCATGACGCGCACCGTAAAGGCCTCGCGTCAGGGGCGCTTGAGAGGACTCTGAGAGGTTTCTCAGAGTCACGGTTCTCGCTCGGGGTGGGAACCCGGGTGACGGGCACCCTCACCCCGTCCCTCTCCCGAGGGGAGAGGGGAGATGGGCTCAGGGCTTCAACACGGGCGGCTGGCCGTCCAGCACGCACAGGTTCGTGCTCTCGTCACAGCTGACGGGGAACGCCGGGTCGATCGACAAGCCCGGCCGCGGCTGCTCGCAGATGCGCGGGTCTCGCACGGTGATGGTCTTCCCATCGGCGTCCTTCTCCTGGCGCTCGCACTTGATGGCCGGGAACAGGCCCACCGCCTCGTACGTGGCCGTGCAGTCCCCTTCCGTGTACGTCAGCTCCGCCGTCCACTGCGTGCCCGGAATCGCCGCCTGCCCCTGGATGCGCAGGCCGCTCCACCGGTAGCTCACCTCCACCGTCGTCCCGGGCTCCGGGCTCACCACCTGCCGCGCCTCGGTCATCTCCGGCACCTCGCACACCCGCTCCTGCGTGGGGTACTCGGTGGTGAAGTCTCCCAACGACGTGACGGAGTGCGTGGGGTCCGCGTCCTTCCCCTCGTTGTCCGCCAGCGGTTTCGGCTTCAGCACCAGCGAGGGCGGCACGCCGGAGCCCGGCTCGCGGAACACCTGCGCGCCGACGATCTCCGCCGTCTTCCGGGCGCACGCACCCGTTCCCGTCTTCAGTGTGTAGCGCACGGCATGGTCGCCGCGGCCCACCGTGCACTGCGGCGCCGGCTGCTCCACGCCGCACGCTCCCAGCCAGGCCGCGCATCCCAGCGGCACCATCCATACAAGGGCTCGATGTGTCTTCATGATGGGGACTCCAGATCAGAACGAGACGCGCGCGCCGAAGCGGATGCTGCGGGGCGTCTGGTAGGAGGTGGGCTTTCCGTAGTTGGGGTTGAGGGTCACCGCACTGCCACCCCGGTTCTTCACGGTCTCGAGGTCCGCGGGCTTGCCACCCACCAGCGCGTCGACGGTGTCGAAGGTGTAGTTCTGGTCCCGCGACGTCTCGGCCTGGAAGTTGAACAGGTTGAAGCTGTCGAGCGTCAGCGAGCCCGTGAGTCCCCGGCCCAGCTTGTAGTTGAGCCCCACGTGGGCATCCACGTTGTGCACCCAGGGCAGCCGGCCACCACTGCCGCGCGGCAGGATGAAGCTGAACCCCACGCCGTAGATGGAGTGCGCGCCCTGCACGTTGAGCGGCGCTCCCGAGGTCCCCCGGTACGACAGGCCCACGTCGAGGCTCGTCGTGGGCGAGAACACGAACTCGCGGGCACCGAACACCTTGATGGCGTGCGTGCGGTCCAACGGCAGCGGGCCCTCCTTGTTCTGCATCATCGAGACGAGATCGAAGTCCGACGTGACGTTGGGCGCGAGCTGGTTGGCATCCGGGCGGTAGAGGCCCGAGTAGTTCCCGCGCAGATAGGACCAGGTGTAGCTGGCCTGCACGAGCCACAGGTCCGCGAACGCCTTGTTGAAGTAGACGGACACGGCATCGTAGTCACGCACGGCCTTGTCGAACGCCTCGGCGATGCCCCGGCCCGGGTTGCCGATGAAGTAGTTCGTCGTCTCGTTGGTGGACATGTCCTCGATGACGTCGTTCATGTAGCGCCGGGTGTAGCTGGCGCCCAGCGTGCCGCGAGGAATCACCTCGTACTCGGCACCCACGACGAACTCGTCCGAGGACTGGGGCTTGAGGTCTGGATCCACCGGGCTGTTGATGGCGAACGTCTGGTTGTACAGGCGGCTGATGGTGGTGCTGCCGCCGCTGGGGATGATGTTGCGCGTGTCGGCGCACTCCGTGTAGGGCGCGGCCTGGGTGAGCGGATCACACCCCGGACCGCCGCCGAGGGGCGCGCGGCTGCGCGTGGCGCGGATGCGGGTGATGTTGGAGAACTGCGAGTTCACCATGGCGAGCACGGCGTTCTGGTAGTAGCGCGCGTAGCTGGCGAAGAGCTTGGAGCGGCCCTTCTGGGTGAAGTCGTAGACGACGCCCACGCGCGGGGAGAGCTGGTTGGGCAGCTCGAAGGCCACGTCGCCGCCGGTGCCGTAGATGGTCTGCGTGTCGTAGCGCAGGCCCGCGTTGAGGGTGACGCGGTCCAGGATGCTCCAGCTGTCCTGCAGGAAGGCGCCCACGGCGTCGGCGCGGGTGGAGGTGTTGACCTGCGGTTGGATCTCCACCTGGTCCGGCCCCAGCAGGTAGCCGAACGCGCGGAAGTCCGTGAAGGTCTTCCCATCCGTGGCCTCCTGGATGAGGCGCCGGCCCGAGTACGCGCGCGCGTCCACGTTGGTCATCACCTCGGCGTCCACACCGGCCTTGATGACGTGGTGGCCCATCGCGTTGAGCAGCAGGGTGCCCACGGCGTTGGCCTGGTAGCGGTTCACCGTGCGGTCCAGCAGGAAGCCGGGGCCGCCCAGGAAGTAGTTGGCCACGGGGCAGCGCACGGCGTTCGTCGTGCCGGCGGGGTCGCACACGGACGGGTCGGCCAGCTGCTCGAAGTCGTTGATGGAGTAGTAGTTGGGCGCGGCGCGGGTGCCGGTGCGGCGCATCTCGAACTGGGGCGTGCCGGACAGGCCCGCGGCATTGCCGATGCCGCTGCCGTCCACGGGCATCGTGTTGTCGTACTGGTGGTGCCAGCCCACGTTCGCATCCAGCAGCACGCGCTTGTCCAGGAAGGACGAGGACAGCTTGAGCGAGATGTCACGCGCGTCCTGCTGATAGCTGTGGGCGAGCGCCTCGTAGGTGCCGTTGATGTTCTCCACCTCGACGGCGCCGCTGTCGAGGTTGTAGCCGAAACGGCCGTTGCCGCCCGAGCTGCCCGGCGTGCCATACACCGACAGGGAGAGGCTGTGGTCGGTGTGCAGCTGCCAGGTGAGCTTGCCGAGGTACTGCACGGAGCGCTGGTCCGCGAAGTAGCGGGTGGCGCCGTTGGGGATGGGCGTGGTGAGGGAGAAACCGTCCTCGCCCTTGAGGACCGTGCCGTCCTCGCCGAGCACGAAGGCGTTGAGGCCGCGGTCGAGCACCCGGCGCGTGAAGGAGGGCGCCACGCCCGCGAAGAACCACAGCTTGTCCTGGACGAGGGGGCCGCCCAGGGTGGCGCCGAAGTCCCCCAGGTTCCACAGCTGCTGGCGGGTGGTGATGACGGTGCCCTCGCGCGCGATGCGGGTAGGCGTGCCCTCGAGGAAGCCCGGCGCGAGGTTGCCGAACACCGAGCCGTGGAGCTGGTTGGAGCCGGACTTCGTCACGGCCGTCATCACGCCACCCGTGGAGCGGCCGAACTCGGGCATGAAGCCACCGGTGATGACGTTCACCTCCTGGATGAACTCGGCGGACAGCGGCGTGCCGAGGATGCCCAGTGCCGGGTTGCCCGTGGACAGGCCATCCACCAGGAAGCCGTTCTCCGGCGACGTGGTGCCTCCGATGGACACACCATACGCATCCGCGTTGGCGCCGGGGGCCAGCTCGGCCAGGCTCTCGAAGGAGCGGGATGCCGAGCCCTTGGAGCCGGGGCGCACCACGGCCAGACGGTTCATCAGTTCCGTGTCCACGCTCACGCCGGTGCGGGTGGAGCCCACGTCCACGGCGGGCGCGGCGGCCACCACGTCCACCGTCACCGACATGCCCTCGGGCAGCAGCTCCGCGTTGAAGCGCACGGTGCTGTTGAGGCGCAGGGTGATGCTGTCGCGCGCGAGGACCTGGAAGGCCTCCTTCTCGAAGCGCAGGGTGTAGACGCCGGGAGGCAGCTGCGGCAGCCGGTAGAGGCCGGTGGCGTCGGTGACGGCGAGCTGCTCGCCCTGGAGGGAGGGAGAGGTCGCGGTCACCACCACGTCCGCGACGGGTTGCTTGTTGCTGGCGTCCACCACCGTGCCGGTCAGCACGGAGGTGCTCTGCTGCGCCAGGGCGGGTGGCATCCACATGCACACGCCCAGCATCAGCGCGGCCACGAGGACGCGCGCCTGGGTTGTCTGGAGACGTCGATTCAAAGGAAGGGCCCTCTGTCGGGCGCCGGCCCACGGCATGCGGGCCAGCGCCACTGTCTTCCGTGCTACACTGTGATTCCACGGAAAGACAAGATGGGCGCCTCCAACGCCTCCAGGCTCGGCCGCGCTACTCCATGCGCAGGACGGCGACGTCGGGCTCCGTCTTCTTCGCCGGCCCGGGCACCACGGTGAGCGCTCCATTCTTCACCGCGCACGTGGCCTCCGCCGGAGGCACCACGCGGATGGGGTTGAGCGTCTCGGGCCGGCCGAACTTCACCGCGCTGGTGGCGAGCATCCGCTCCTGCTTCTTCCCGCTGTCGCTGTCGCTGTACACGACGCTGATGGCCTGGAAGGGCGTGGGCAGCTTCAGCTTCATCCGGTAGCCCTTCTTGCCGGGCAGCTCGGCGCGCTCCACCTGGAGCGTCTGCTTGGGCGAGCCGAAGGCCGGGAACACCTGTCCATCGACGACGCGGATGCCCCACTGCGAGGGCAGCTGCTCGCGCGAGGGCTTGCCGCAACCGGTGAGGTCCTGGGGCGGCTGCGGCGCCAGCCAGAGCTCCACGTGGTCATCGTTGAGCCACTTCGCGCTCGGGCCCGTCCACTTGTTGTCCCGCACCTCGACGAGCAGCGTGTCCGGCGCCACCAGCAGCGCCTTCAGCCCCGCGTCCTTCGGATCGTCCTGGGTGCCCAGCAGGAAGTTGCCCGCCTCGAAGCCGCACGCGCCGAGCCCCGCCTGCTTCCACCCGCCCTCCAGGTACGCCTTGTCCACCTGCACCTGGGGGAGGAACGGCAGCGTCCGCTCTCCCAGCGAGGTCTGCCCCGCCTCGCACTCGGGGGCGGCCCGGACGACCTCGCCGCGCAGTTGCTCGGCGTCCCAGTAGTCCCCGCTCTCCTTCTGCTCCGCGTCCATGCCATCGGTGCTCCGGTGGCCCTCGATGACGAGGCGCAGCGGGGAGAGCTGCAACGTGCGCGAGACGGACCAGCGCTGGCGGCTGCCGCCACTCTGCTCGTGCGTGAAGCGGTTGTCCGCCACCGTCACCAGGTCCTCGCCCACGCCCGCGGAGCCATAGCCGTCATTGCACACGGACAGCAGGAGTTGGGCGGGCTGGGACGGGCGCATCAGCCACCACTCCCGGGCCTCGCACAGGCCCTCTTCACGGGAGCCATCCTCCTTGCGGCCACTCGGGCCGAACTTGCGCCCGACGAACTCGGCCGACGTGTCCGCGTCCGCCCACCCGAGCTCCAGGGCCTTCACCTGCAGCGCGCGGCCCTGCGCGTCCTTGCCCGCGTCGAGCGTCTCCACGACGCGGCAGGGCGCGCGCTTCGCGCAGAGCGGATCCTGGGGAGCAGCGGGCGGAGCGCCCAGCAGCGACAACATCAACACCGTGGCGGTAGGGTTCATGGCGGCGCAGCTTGCACCAGCTGGCGGTCTCCATTGAATCCCTGGTCACGCTGGGGGAGCGGAATCGGAGGCAGGTACGGGGAGCCACCAGGGGACGGCCTTCTCCCGCCACACCGCATCGATCAACTCCTCTTCCACCGAGAGCTGTTTCAACCAGAGCAGGATGAGGCCATGATCCGGCTGCTCTCGAAGCCGTTCCAGAAGCAGCTCGCCATCACTGGCCTGGAGCTTCTCCTCGACGAAGTCCTCGAAAGCGCTCCTGAAAGGATGTCCCCAGAGACAGGCTTCGAGCATGACGCGGTGGGCAGGCCCGGCGCCGACCCGTGCGATCATGCGCTTCAACAAGCGCTCCGCATCGTCATAGCCGTCATCATGGTCCGCGCCAGGATCCTTGGAGCCCACATGCTCGGCGAAGAACAGCAGGTGCTCGGGAAGCCGTAGATGGCGGGCGGCCACGTGCCAGACTCCGTGATCTCTCGCGAGCACCCGAGCACAGCGCTTCGCCTGCGGGCCATCCCCGAAACGGATGACGGTCTCCGCCGCGGCCGAATGCCATCTGGGGACCTCGAGCGGGTGGCACTCGGAGCGCAAGGTGGAGGGCGGTGACTCCAGCAACTGGACGAGCTCCTCGACCACGCTCGCGCCTCCCACCCGCGCCAGTGCGATTCCCGCCTCGGTGCCCGCCTCGGTCGAATGCTCCAACAGCGACCTGAACACCGGGAGTTCCGACTCCACTCCGAACCGTGCGACGAGCCGGATGACAGCCGCGAGGTGGCGGGGCGGCAGCTCCCGTTGCTCCAAGGCGGGGCGCCATCGGGCCGCATCTTCAGCATCCCCGAAGAACGCCAACAACCGGAAGGCCTGCTCCCGAAGCACTTCATCCCCCGCGTTCACCGCGCCCCTGCGGGCCCAGTCGAGCGCCTCGTGCCCACGCGCGGGTGGGCGCTCCCAATGGCAGAGCATGACGGAGAGGTGGTTGAGGGCCCTGGTCCGCCAGTCCTTGGGGACATCCGGCTCCAGGAGCGGGAGCAACCCCATGACGCCATCGAGTGACGCGAGTTGAAGGCATGCGTCCCCCTGGAAACGCTCCTTCTCATGACGAGCCTGGGCCACGGGATCATGCCAGGGCTCCCCTTTCACGGGTTTCGGCCGCAGCCGTCCGGACAGAAGCAGCTCGCGCAGGCGCTGGGCGGCCGTGGAGGACTGGCTCGTGCCGCCCAGAATCCTGACAGCACTCTCCAGCGACTCGCCTCCGGCGGGAATGAGCGAAAGCACTTCCTCCCCGGACGGGTTGTCCCGCAGCAGGGAGATGGAGAACGGCTTCAAGTCCTCATCCTTCAGTCCCTCGAGCAGCAGGGCTTGGAGATGCGGCCGGTAGAGCTCACGGAGCCGCTGCAGGATGGGTTTGCGCTGCCGGTCGGAGATGCTCTCGACGGGCCAGCGCCCCTCGCCCTCCGCCCGAAGCTTCTTCTCGTCGGCGAAGTAGGCCTTCTGTGACTCCGAGTAGAGGGGCAACCGGTGCAGCGGCAGGAGGCCCCAGAGTTCCTCGAATGATCCGGTGCGTGCCACCCTGTCCAGGGAGAGTAAGGAACGGGTCTCCCTGGCCCGCTGCTTCTTGTCACGCTCGCGCTCCTCGGACCGATGGATGTCCGACTCGGACTGCGAGCGCATGGACTTGTGCTTGCGCTCCAGCAGCTCACGTGCCCGTTTGGCGATCTCCGGATCCGCGTCTTCCACATAGGGAGCGAGCAGCTCCTCCTCGCCCCAGGGGAGGTGCCTGACGGCGAACCGGCGCTGGCTCGGGCTGCCCCCCTCCAACAGCGTCCTCATGAGCGGCGCGTCCATGCTGCTCGTGGGAAAGACCTCCTCGGCCACGGAGGCGTAAGGACCGTCGAGCATGGCGAGGAGCGCTTGCGGCCAGGGCCGTTCCCGCACCCGCTGCACGACCTCCTGGAGCAGATGCCTGCGCGCTTCCTCACCTCCCTCGCTAACGGCCAACTCCCACGGCGTCTCCGTTGGAAGCCAGGCCTCGTAGCGTTGGGGCTCGGGGCGTGGCGGCTTCTCTCGCGTGAGCACCGCGAGGAGCAGCTCGATCGGAGCCGTCTTCCCGGCGCCAATGGCCTCGAAGGCCACCCAACGCTCATGATCATCCAGCGAGACGAGGGCGAGCCGTACGTCGTCCACGCCGAGGGCCTCTCCCTGGCGTACGAGCTGGCGAATCGCCGCGATTCGAACGGCGCGGAACCCATCGTGGAGCGACTTGTGGAGCAACTCCACGTCAACGGAGCCCTGGAGGTTCGCCCGGGCGATGAGGGCGCGCCACCGGGCGGGGCCACACGCATCGTCGATGAACTCCGCGTAGAGCGGTTCGAGGAGCTTGCTTCGTGGAGACGTGTCCCCAACGAGCCCACAGGTCCAGAGCAGCTCCCACTGCGCCAACCACCGCTCGGCGGGAATCCCCGTCGCCTGCCGGGCGAAGCGCACCCTGGCCATCCAGTCTCCCTCTTTGTCCGTCTCCCCCAGCTCGAGGGAGTTGAGGGCGGCACGCAGGAGCGCCTCGCGCTTCTGCTCCCAGGTGCCCTGGCGCCGCACCGTCTCCAGGACAGGCGCCACCGCGGCCGGGATGCACCGGGACAACGCCTCCAGATACTCGAGATGCCGCTCGGAAGCTCGCCGGGCCCACACCGAGGTCGCCTTGAAGGCCACGTCGTCACGAGCCTCATCCTGGGGTGCCTCGAACAACGACTCGAGTTCGAGCAGCCAGGGGCCTGGAGGTCTGGCGAGCAGCAGGGACTCGGCGCATCCGAACCGGATGAGCACCGGCAGTGGCGGCTCCAGGCCCAGCCGCGTGGCGAGCTCCTCCGCGAGGGAGGCAGCCGCATGCTCATCGCTCTGCCGCTGATAGAAATTTTCGTGCACGTACCGCAGCGGGGGGAGCTCTCCGCGCAGGAACCGTCCAACAGCGGGTGGGCAGACCGCGATCAACGCATCGGCATGAGGCCGCAGCGCTCCGCCCCACCGCTCGAGCGCAAGCCACAGCTCGCCATCCTCCTCGAGCTCTCCCGGGAGCAAGAGACCGTGTCCTTTTGGCGTGTCGAAATGGCTTACCACGCGCAGGCGCCGTCCGAGGGTCTCGAGCGCGGCCCCCACCTCGACGCGGTCCGGACCATTCGCGACGAGCAGCCTCGTCGCGAGCGCGAGCGAGGACATGGGACGGCGGGGATTGTTCGTCAGCCGCTGGATGAAGCGCGTCAGCCGCCCGGTTTCGGAGAGCCGTGCTCCGAAGTGGAAGGCCACGGCCTCCGCCCCCGGTTCCCCCACCAGGGCGAGCAGCTCCTCCTCCGCCGCGGGCTGCCCGATGAGGTGGTAGGCCGCGCAGAACTCGGCGAAGCTCTTGTGGGAGAACTGGTACAGGTCCGGACCCGCTCGCTGGACGAAGTCGCTGTCTTCGAGCACCTCGTAGACGGCGTCCCGGGTCTCCTTGGGGCCTTTCATGGCCGCGAGGTCCTCGAGGGTCAGCGTGCCATCACCCCTGCGAATCATCGACCAGGCAGCGGCGCCCAGGATGCCGAGCCCCCCCTGGGAGAGAACCGTCAGCCGCGTGGACTTCGAGATGCGTCCGGCGGACTGCGCGCGCTCGATCAGTCTGGCGATGCACCGCTCGAGCACCGCGGGGACATCCAGGCGCTCTCCCAATTCCTCCTCGGAGAGCATCGCCAGCAGCGAGACTCCCAGCGGAGTCGAGCACAGGTCGGCGACCATCTCCTTGCGCCGGTCTCGCGTCCGGAGGGCTTGCTTGCCCGTGAGGACATCCAGGTGCCCTGGCTTGCCCTCCATCTCGAAGAGCTGCTTCTGCTGGAATTCGTCGAGGGGCTGAACGCGAACGTGAGGAGAACCCGACACCTCATTGGGCAGGGGCCGCGAGCCCAGGATGGACGGACCGGGCCACCGGGAGATGAACTCGCGGATGGCACCTCGCTCGTCTCCAGGCACCTCGTCGAGCCCATCGATGAGCAACCACACACTCCCGGCGAGCTCGGGTGACCAAGCCAGCTCCAGCAGCCGCTGGCACTCCTCGAGACGAAGCCAGCTCTTGAGCGCGCCATGCAGCGCCACGTCCAGGGAGAGACCGGCCCTGACGAGCGGGCGCGCCTCGATGCGGAAGGCCGGGCCGAGCAGCTTGTCCTCCTGGTACAGCCGGGCATTCAGCCTGCGCAGCACGATGGACTTCCCACTGCCGGGGCCTCCTTCGATATAGGCGGTGCGCGAGCGCTCGCAGAGCGTGTGCTCACGAATCTCCCCCAGCAGTTCCGCCTCTCGGACTCCCGGAGTCGCCCCCCGGGTCCGCGGCCTCTCGCCATGGCGGACGAGCTGGAGCTCGAGGGTCTCCGAGACCGCTCGCATGTCCCTGTTCCAGAGCGGGATGCGTTGGGAAGCCTGACGGAGCTTCTCGAAGAGTTGGGTGTCGGGTAGCGCGGGCGTCGAAAGCCCCAGGCGTATGAGCAGCTCGAGCACGCTCCGGAAGGGCTGGAGCCGCCACCCACGCATCGACTGCTCGTCAGAGGACCCCTCCTTCTCTGGAGGGTAGCGCTGGTCGAGGTAGGCACGCGCCTGCCGCCACTGCGAAGCGGGGACGAAGAGGCGGCCCTCGGGGCACCGCGTGAAGAAGCTCCGCACCTTGTCCTCCAGCCCCCCTACCGGAACCGCGAGCCCCCGCGCATCCAGCGCGCCTGTGATGCCGAGATCCAGGAGTTCCCCCAGGCCACCGGGCGCTCCCGAGGCCAGCACCCCTCCCGCCTCGGGCCACCGTTCGAGGAGCGCACGGACGAAGAGCGCTGCCATCTTCGACGGGCCGGGTGCGTCCCCCTCCAGAGCCCAGGAGGGAGTGGCGACACCGAGGAAGCGTTGCACGAGCGAGGCCGTCTCGCGGATGGCGTCATCCTCCTCGCGAGGCGCTCCTGGCAGGACCGCGTGGAACACCCTGACGGGAGCAGCATTCACGACCGGGGCGAACACACGCGGCCAGGCCAGACTCCGCCGGTGGCTCCGGAAGTCGGCGAAGCGCTCCTGGGACTCCTTGAACCAGGCCCGCCGCGAGGGCAACGGCCGGGGAGGAAGCTGGATGCCGAGGATCTCGGCCGCTTCGAGACAGCCAGCGCCCAGCTGCGGGGTGCCGAAGCCCTCGTCGTCGAACTGATCGGGCTCGAGCGACAACCAGAGCGCGGTGAGCCCCGGGGCAGCGGCCGCTCCGGGTGACTTCTCCATGCATCGGAGCTCCTCGGCGACCCGTGGGAGGGCCGACGCGAGCGCGACCCGCAGAGGAGGAATCCTGGGAGCCCCGCCCTCGCCTCTTAGCACCGCGCGGGCAAGCGCCCACGTCTCACGTGTCATCATCGCGGACGTCCTCCAGGGCCAGGCTCACCATGAACTGGAGCCGTGTCAGGGGCGCGGAGAAGCCCTCGCGCCGCAGCCGCTCGCGCAACTCCTCGACCTTCCCGAGGCGCGCGATGACGGCCGACTTCGACCAGTTCCAGATACGGAAGCTCCAGGTGATGGAGCGCTCCTCCATGCTCACGCGAAGCGCCACGTCTCCCACGGGCTTCTTCCCCCGGGGCAGCGCCACCAGCACACGCACCTCTCCGTCCTCCAGGTAGAGGTCCACCGCCCCCTGGGAGAATGTCTCCACGCCAGGCTCACGCCCCTCCGCCGCCGCCACGGCGAACAGGGGCGCGAGAAGGGGGGCCGCCGACACATCCTCCACGATGCGCGCCTTGCGCAGCCGCGCGAGCAGGCGGCTGCGGGACAGCGAGTCCGGAGCCGGGGTGACAGGAGGCAACACCTCGGCCACGGCCTGAACGGCCGCCTGCGCGACCGTCTGCCAGAGGCTCCAGACACTCGCCTGTCCAGACAGGGTCTCGAGACGCTGCTCGGCCAGCTCTCCCAACGCGCCAACACGGGCCGGGCAAAGCGAGACCCGTGCATCCGCCATGAGCACCAGCTCGCGAGCCGCCTGCGTGCGGCCGAGGGCATCATCGACCGTTGCCGCGTTGTCCACGTCGAGCAGGGCATCCATCAATTCCCCGAAGGGGTCCTCGTCGCCGAGCAGGAGCGCCTCGAGGCGCTCGAGCAGCAGACGCGGGTCGGGCAGCGCCGCGGCCGAAGCGGCAAGACGCGCCAGCTCCTCCTGGCCGCGACGAAGCCCGGCCTCCCATCCAGCGGCACGGGCCTGGGCGAGGCGTGCCTCGAGAACGAGCACCCGGTAGGCGGCACGAGGCTCGAGCCCTCGCGCCGCGTGCCGCAGTTCCAGCTCCAGCAGTTCCTCCTGGGCGGAGGAAATCCAGGGATGAGTCGTGCTCATGGGGACTCCTCGTCATCCTGAAGCGCCCGCGCCTTCGCCAGGGCGCCCTCGGACAGCACCTTCTTGTCCCGCCAGTAGTCCACGGCCGCTTCGACGAACTTCTCGGGACGGTGCTGCTCGGGAGGCAGGCCGTGGTAGCGATAGGCCGAGAGCACCCGGGATGGGCGTTGATCGAAACCCTCCGTCACGACAACCAGCACCCCATTGTCGCCCACGAGGAAAAGCCGCCCACTGGAGGGACCCAGGGACTTGGCACGCCCTCTGGCACGCGCCGTGTCGACGGAGCGCATGTAGGTGGGCATGTAGAATGCATCATGGTCCTTCTGCAGGAGTTGCCTGCAGGAGGGAGCCACGAGCTCACGGCGCTCCGAACCCCGCTGCACGCGGTCGATGAGGGAGCACCCCGCCTGGAGGGCTCGCTCACGCAGGTGGGAAGGCAAGCCCTCGACGATGAAGTCCCAGCGCTCGGTCCACCGATACAGGTGCTTGAGCACATGCTTCTCCCGTTGCCAGCCCCGCCGCAGGGCATGGACATTGTCGGGTAGCCTGGCGGGTGCGGTCATGGCATCTCCTTCTCTTCGGCCTCGTCGGGTACGCCGAGCACGCGGCGCAGCTTGCCGTAAGCCCTCTGGATGAGCTTTCCCGTGCGCTCGTAGGCCTGCTCAGGAGGGGCTTGGGGATAGAGCAGGGTGGCAATCTCACTCCGGTCGAGCACCTGCTCTGGCCGCTCGGGTGGAGGCGGTGGGTGCCTGAGGGCAAGACCGTCCCAGTCCGCATTGGAGAGCCGGTCGGGCGAGTGCAAGAGCAGCAGCGCCGCACGCTCATCGAGCCGGAACGAGGCCAGCGCCTCCACGGCATGCTGGAGTCGCAACTGCTCCTCCCTGTCCTCCAGCAGGAGTTCGATATCTGGTGGGCCTCGCGCATGGGTCCGTGCGGCGATCTCGGCGGCAATACCGGAGTCACGGACGTCCGGCTCACGCACCTGTGCCTGAAGGGCATCCCACAGACGATTCTTGAAGACGACCCGGGCGAAGGCACGAGGCCGTTCCGCCCCCAACAACCGGGGGGGTTGCTCCGGATTACCCACCAACAATTCCTCGAGCACCTCCATGCGCAGGGCCTCCACCTCCGCGGCACCGAGAGCGCATACGACTCCCTGGGGAATGGGAAGCCAGCGTTCGAGCCAGGGCAGAACCTCGGCAAGTGCCTGCTCGGCTCCTGTCCGATACCAGTGCTCAACCTTTTGCAAGATGGCCTGTTCGTCCATTCCCGTGCTCCACCCTCCCTGCCAGAAGGACTCCACTCGGCAGCAGCAGCGGACAGGACCATGGCATGAACAGGGCTGGGGCCGTCAGAGTCCATCCTGGTTGGCTGGCGGGCGGCTTGGCCCGGAGTAGCCTGGGGACATGTCCGCTCCGCCCTTCATCTCACACGTCCCCTACGAGGCCACCCACCCCCACGTGCTCGCCGTCTACTGCTCGGACGGACGCTTCACGGACGCGGTGGAGGACCTGGCGAAGCACTTGGGCCATGACCGCATCGACACGCTGACGCTCCCGGGAGGCCCCGGGCTGCTCAACCGGTGGTCCGCCGACTACCTGGAGAGCGACATGGTGACGCGCGCGGCGCACTTCCTCATCCGCGGCCACCACATCTCCGAGGTGCTGCTGCTGGCCCATGCCGGCTGCGGCTACTACCAGACCCGCCACGGTTCGCTCGGTGCGGACTTCGTCGCCGAGCAGCAGCTCACGGACCTGCGCACCGCCGCCTCGGAGCTGCGCAAGGCCTTCCCCACCGTCACCGTGCACCTCTACTTCGTGCGCCCGCACGGCACGGCCATCCGCTTCGAGCCCATCCAGGAGGACTGAGGCTTCCGGGCCGCTCTGGTACACTGGGCGCATGTTCCTCAAGGACGTCGAGACGCACGAAGGCACGGGTTCCTACTCGGAGCTCATCCGGCGCGCGCGCGGCAGCGGAGCGGCGCCCTCCGGGCTCTGGTACCTGTTCGCGTTCAAGCCGGAGATGACGGAGGCGCTGGCGCAGTTCACCCAGGCGGCGATGCGTGGGCCCTCGCCGCTGCCCGCGGGCATGCGCGAGCTGATCGCCGCCTTCACCTCGCGGCGCAACCAGTGTGTGTTTTGAACGAACTCCCACGCCGCGGTCGCGGCGCGAATGCTGGGCGATGAGCAGAAGGTCCAGGCCATCCTGGAGAACCTCGACACGGCTCCCATTCCGGAGGCCGAGCGGGTGCTGTTCCGTTTCCTGGAGAAGGTGAATCGCGAGCCGGAGCACATCCGGCAGGAGGACGTGGAGGCCGTGAAGGCGGCGGGCTGGACGGACGAGGCCGTGTATGACGCCATCACCGTCTGCGCGCTCTTCAACTTCTACAACCGGTGGGCGGATGCCACGGGCGTTCGCGAGCACCCCGCCGAGGTCTACGAGCGCAGCGCCGAGCGGCTCTCCAAGGGGGGCTATGTCGCGCCCCCGGCGCCTGGAGACAAGAAGGGTCCTTGAGCTGACCCATATCCCCTCAATATCCCCTCTCCCGGAGGGCGAGGGGAAATGGACGCGGTGTCGTCATGAGTCGTCGTCATGAATCAGTGCACGCGGACGCGGCGGGCGCGGCGCAGCACCGCGTCCGTCATCCCCGTGATGGAGACGACCTCGTCCACCGCGCCCCGTTGGATGGCCGCCCGCGGCATGCCGAACACCACGCAGCTCGCCTCGTCCTGGGCGAGCGTGTCCGCGCCCGCCTGCTTCATCGCCAGCAGCCCGTCCGCGCCGTCCTCGCCCATCCCCGTCAGCAACACGCCGATGGCGTTCTCCCCCGCCGCTCGCGCCACCGACTGGAACAACACGTCCACGCTCGGCTTGTGGCCGGACACCCGCCCTCCGTCCATCAGCTCCACCTGGTAGTGGCCGCCGGTGCGCCGCACCCGCAGGTGCCGGTTGCCCGGCGCGATGAGCGCCCGGCCCTGCTGCACCCGGTCTCCCTGCTCCGCCTCCTTCACCTCGATGCGGCACAGCTGGTGCAAGCGCTTCGCGAAGGCCGACGTGAACTGCTCCGGCATGTGCTGCACGATGACGATGCCCGGGCAGTCCGGAGGCATCCGCTCCAGCAACTGCCGCAGCGCTTCCGTGCCGCCCGTGGAGGCCCCCACCGCCACCACCCGGTCCGTCGTCACCGTCAGCATCGAGGGCGGTGGCCGCTCCGGCTCCTCCTTCACCGGAGTCCCCCGCCGCACCAGCCGCGAGCGGGCCCGGGCCGCGTCCCGTAGCGAGCGCACCAGCCGCGCCCGGGACTCGCGCAGGAACTCGCCGACACCCAGCTGCGGCTTGGGGATGATCTCCAACGCGCCCTCCTGCAGCGCGCGCACCGCCGTCTCGGTCCCCGGCCCCGCCAGTCCCGAGCACACCACCACCGGCACCGGCTCCTGCTCCCGCATCAGCTCGCGCAGGAACGTCAGCCCGTCCATGCGTGGCATCTCCAGGTCCAGCAGGATGACGTCCGGCCGCTGGCTCTTCATCTTCTGCTTCGCGATGAGCGGATCCGACGCCACCTCCACCACCATGCCCGGCACGTGCTGCAGGAGCGAGAGCACGCCCTGCCGCACCACCGCCGAGTCATCCACCACGAGCACTCGCAACACGGGAGCCATGCCTCACCCTCGCCGGGTGGCATCCCGGGTCAAGGGCCTCGGCGCATAGACGGTGGGAATCACCGTGCGCACACCCCAACCGGGGCCCGTGAGACTCTCGGAGTGTCCGAGGAACAACAACCCCTGGGGAGACAGGTGGCTCAGCAACCGCTCCACCGCCCGCGTCTTCGAGGCCGTGTCGAAGTAGATGAGCACGTTGCGGCAGAAGATGAGATCGAAGCGCCCCACCACGCCCCGCCCGTCATTCAGGTTCACCCGCTGGAAGCGCACCAGCGAGCGCAGCTCCGGGCCCGCCTTCATCTTCCCTTCCTGGCTGCCCACCCCGCGCAGCATGTACGCCCGGAGGTACGGCTTCGGAATCTCCTCCGCCTTGTCCACCGGCCAGAGCGCCTGGCGCGCCCGCTCCAGCACGCGCGTGGACAGGTCCGTCGCCAGGATTTGAATGTCCCAGCCCTCCTCGGGGGGCAGGTGGTGGCGCAGCACCATGGCCAGCGAGAAGGGCTCCTCACCCGAGGAGCACCCCGCGCTCCACACCCGGACGCGGCGCCCCTCGCCCGTGCCGGTGTCCCCGTGCGCCCGCCACCGGGGCAGCACCTCGCGCTCCAGCAGCTCGAAGTGCCGGGGCTCGCGGAAGAAGTGCGTCTCGTGCGTGCAGAGCGCGTCCAGCAGCCGCACCCGCTCCGTCTCGTCCTCCTCCGCCCGCTTCAGGTAGGCGCCGAAGGTCATCCCTCCCAGCTCGCGCAGCCGCCGCGACACCCGCCCCACCAGCAGCGCCTTCTTCGCCTCGGACAGCCAGATGCCCGCCTCGCGGTAGACGAGCCGCTGGTACCCGGCGAACTCCCGCTCGGTGGGCGGCGCGAACTCACGAGGCAGCACGAAGGTGCTCTCTTCCCGCTGCGCCTCGCTCATGCCACACCGAAGGCGACGAGCAGCTTCGAGGAGCTCCTCGGGTTGCGGAACCAGGTCATGGTGCGAAGTGCCTCGTCAGGAGGTGCTGGAGGAAGCATCCACCGGGGCCCGGAGCGTCCTGGCCGCCAGGACCTCCTGGCTGCTGAGCACCTTGTCGATGTCCAGCAGCAGGACGAACTTCCTGCCCGTGCCCAACCTTCCCATGCCCAGCAGGTAGTCCACGGGGACGGGCGTGCCGAAGGAGGGCGGCGGCATCACCGCCGAGGGCTCCAGCTCCATCACCTGTCCGATGGCGTCCGCCAGCAGTCCCAGCACCACGCGCTCGCCGCCCAGCTTCACCTCCACCACCACGATGCAGCTCCACCGGCTGAGCGTGGACGGCGCCATGCCCAGCTTCACCGCCAGGTCCACCACCGGCACCACGCTGCCTCTCAGGTTGAACACGCCCCTCACCCAGGAGGGCGTCCCCGGCACGCGCGTCACCGTGTCGTACTCGATGATCTCCTTCACCTGCAGGATGCCGAGCGCGTACTCCTCTCCGGCGAGCATGAAGCTGAGGTACTGCGTGGAGGCGGCGGGCGTCTGTGTCTTCATCACGGTGGGCCTCTAGAAACGCTTGAACTCGCGGTCCTCGTCCGGGAGCGCGGAGGGAACGGGAACCCGGGTGGCCGGGGTCATGGAGCCCAGGCCCTCCGCCGCGGCCTTCAACCCACGCCCCGCGGAGGCAACCCGCCCACCCGGCCGCCCGGTGGAAGGAGGCGGGGACACCCGGCGCCAGGAGCGCTCGGTGTCCGCCTCGAGCTGGAAGAAGGACACCAGCTCGCGGAGCGCCTCCGCCTGCGAGGACACCTCCTCCGCCGTGGACGCCAGCTCCTCGGACGCCGACGCGTTGCGCTGCGTCACCGCTCCCACGTGCTGCATCGCCTTGCTCATCTGCGTCACGCCACTGGTCTGCTCCGCCGACGCCGCCACCACCTCCTGCACCAGGTCCGCCGTCTTGCGAATCGACGGCACCAGCGCCTCCAGCAACTGCCCCGAGCGCGTCGCCACCTGCACGCTACTCGTCGCCAGCCCGGAAATCTCCTTCGCCGCCGTCCGGCTCCTCTCCGCCAGCTTGCGCACCTCCGTGGCCACCACCGCGAAGCCCTTGCCGTGCTCTCCCGCCCTCGCCGCCTCGATGGCCGCGTTGAGCGCCAGCAGGTTCGTCTGGTAGGCGATCTCCTCGATGATGGAGATCTTCTCCGCGATGGAGCCCATGGCCTCCACCGTCTCCCGCACCGCCCGGCCCCCCTCCTCCGCGTCCCTGGCGCCCTGCACGGCCATCTGCTCCATCTGATGGCCGTGGCCGCGGTTCTGTCCGATGCTGGCCGTCATCTGCTCCAGGCTGGAGGTGGTCTCCTCCACGCTGCTGGCCTGCTCGCTGTTGCCCTGGGCCAGGTTCTGCGAGGAGGCCGAGAGCTGGGAGGAGGCCGAGGCCAGGGCGTTGGCGCCCTCGCGCACCTCGCCGATGACCTGGGAGAGCTTCTGCACCATGCGCTGCATGGAGGCCAGCAGCCGCCCCACCTCGTCCTCGCGCCGCACGTCGATGTGAACGGAGAGGTCTCCGCCGGCGATGCGGTCCGCCACCCCCACCGCGTCGCTCAGCGGCCGGGAGATGGAGCGGGACAGCATCACGCCGATGACCACGAAGAGGACGCCGGAGAGCACGCACATGAAGAACATCGAGCGCTTCATCTCCTCATGGGCGGCGTTGGCGCGCCCGGTGGCGTCCTTTCCGGCCTGGAGGTTGAGCGCCACCAGCTCATCCAGCTTCGCCGAGAGGGCGTCATAGGCCACCCGGGTGCGCTCCCTGGCGCCGAGGAGCCGCTCCGCGGTGTCCGTCCCCTGCTGGGCGAGGAGGACGAGCTTCTCGTGCTCCGCCCTGTAGTCCCGCAACCGCGCCCGGGCCTCCTCGAACAAGCGGCGATCCGTTTCCAGCACGATGGTCGGCGCGTACTGCTCGAAGTCGTGCCGGAGGGCCTCGTCCGCCTCGCGCATCCGCCGCTCCAGCCCGTCCTTCTGGGCGGCATCCGCCGAGGAGAGGAGCAGCAGCTCCGTGTTGCGGAGCGCGCCGAGGTGGGTGTTGGCATCCGAGATGAAACGGATGCCCGGCAACCAGCTCTGGGTCACCTCCTCGGACGCGAGGCGTATCTGCTCCAGCTGCTGGATGGCCACCGTCCCCAGCACGGCGGCGTTGACGCACAGCAGGAGGACGGCGACGAGCAGTTTGGAGGCGATCTTCAGGTTGTTGAACCAGGTCATGGCGACTCCGGAGAGCAGCGAGGTTCAGGCCACGGCGGCAGCGGGGACGGCCTTCAATGCTTGTTGCAGGAGCGCGGGCACGTCCAGGATGAGGGCCACCCGGCCATCGCCCAGCAGCGTGGAGCCGGCCAGCCCGGGCAGGCCCTGGCACGGCTTGCCCAGGGGTTTGATGACCGTCTGGCCCTGGCCGAGCAGCGTATCCACCGCGATGCCCGCCCGGCGCCGGCCATAGCCGATGACGACGATGCTCTCGCGCGGCGGCGGCTCGCCCCCGAGCGAGAAGTGCTCGCGCAGGCGCAGGTAGGGCAGCGGCTCGCCCCGCAGGTTGAAGACGCCGGTGCGGCCGGGGCGGCACTCGCCGGGCGGCAGCTCCACGCACTCCACCACGTGCTCCAGCGGAATCACGTACGTCTCCTCCCCCATCCCCACCGAGAAGCCCTCGATGATGGAGAGGGTGAGCGGCAGGCGCAGGCCGAAGGTGGTGCCCTTGCCGGGCGCGGTGTCCACGGTGATGGTGCCGCGCAGCTGCTCCACGTTGCGCTTCACCACGTCCATGCCCACGCCGCGTCCCGACAGCTCCGTGACGCGCTCGGCGGTGGAGAAGCCCGGCTCGAAGATGAGGCGGAAGAGCGCGTCGTCCTCCGGCGTCTCCTCCGGGCCCACCAGCCCGCGCTCGCGCGCCCGCGCCAGGATGCGCGCCCGGTCCAGCCCGGCTCCGTCGTCGGACACATGGATGATGATGTTGCCCGCCTCGTGGCAGGCGCGCAGCGCGAGCGTGCCGGTGGGCTCCTTGCCCTGCGCCTCGCGCACCTCGGGCGTCTCCATCCCGTGGTCCATCGCGTTGCGGATGAGGTGGGTGAGCGGATCCCGGATGAGCTCGGTGACGGTGGTGTCCACCTCCACCTCCTGGCCGCTCATCTCCAGCCGCACCCGCTTGCCGGTGGCCAGGCACAAGTCCCTCACCGTGCGCGTGAAGGGCTGGAAGGTGCGGCCGATGGGCACCATCCGCACCTTCATCACCAGCTCCTGCAGGTCCAGGTAGAGCGCATCCGCCTCGCGGTGCGCCTCCAGCAGTTGCTCGGGCGTGTAGCGGTGCGCCTGGGCCAGCAGGGTGGCGAGCCGCCCGCGCGCGATGGCGATCTCCCCGGTGAGATCCAACATCCGGTCCAGCCGGTCCAACCCCACGCGCAGCGTGCGCTCGCGGGCCGGGGACGGCTCGGCGGGCCCGGCGGACGCCCCGGGCCCGTGCCACTCCGCGCCCCCGGACGCCGGACCCTGGCCCATGGGCCGCGAGGCCGCCACCGTGGAGGCCAGCAGGCTGTGCACGTCACTGGCCGGCAGGCGCAGGTCCGGCTCGGTCACGGGCCGCAGGCCCACCCGCTCGCGCAGCGCGTCCACCGACTGCAGCAGCAGTGTCCCCAGCCCCGAGTGCAACACCAGCACCCCGGCCTCCAGCCGGGTGAGCAGCTCCTCCAGCGTGTGGGCCAGCTCCACCGCCGCCGTGTAGCCCATGACGGCGGTACCGCCCTTCAGGGTGTGGACGGTACGGAAGACCGCTCGCAAGGTCTCCGGTCCAGGAGACGCCTCCAGCGCCAACAGCTCCTGCTCCAGGCTGACGAGCTGCTCTTCCGTCTCGGTGAGGAAGACGGCGTGAACCTTCTCCAACTCGGGATTCATCTGCCCGCGTCAACAGCAATCCCCACGCCATTGTTCGGCGGATGACAACTCCCTGGAATTGCGTCCCGGGGCGCCCCCCTCGCGCGCTCTGTCCAGCCGCTGGATTCCAGATTCCAGAATCCAGACATGCCGCCCCGCTTCTCCCCTCGCCTCCACGCGGAGCAAGCGAGGGGAGGCCGCCCGCACCTCCCGCTGGAATCTGGATTCTAGACTTTGGACGACAGGCCCAGGCTCTTGAGCTTCTGGTACAGCGAGCTGCGGGGAATGCCGAGCCGCCTGGCCGCCCGCTCCACGTGTCCGCCCTCGGCGGCGAGCACGCGCTCGATGTGGCGGCGCTCCACCTCCCGCAGCGTCAGCTCCAACTCCGAGTCCTCGCACGCGGGCCCCCGGGGTTCCAGCGGCGAGGGAGAGAGCGCCCGCGCCATGGCGTGGTTGAAGCGCAGGTCATCCAGGCGCAGGGTGGGGGTGGAGGCGAGGAGCACGGCGCGCTCGAGCACGTTGCGCAGCTCGCGCAGGTTGCCGGGCCAGGGCCAGGCGCGCAGGGCGGCCTCGGCCTGGGGCGTGAGGTCCAACCCGGGGCGGCCCAGCTCGCGGGAGAGCCGCACGAGCAGCTCCCGGGCGATGACGGGGATGTCCTCGGGCCGCTCGCGCAGCGCGGGCAGGTGCAGCGGCAGGGTGCTGATGCGGAAGTAGAGGTCGCCGCGGAAGCGGTGCGTGCGCACGGCCTCGGCCAGGTCCTGGTGGGTGGCGGCGATGAGGCGCACGTCCACCGAGCGGTCCTCCACCTCGCCCAGCCGGCGGAAGCGCTTCTCCTCCAGCACCTTGAGGAGCTTGGGCTGCACCTGCAGGTCCATGTCACCCATCTCGTCGAGGAAGACGGTGCCGCGGTGCGCCACCTCCAGCAGGCCGTGCTTGCGGCTGACGGCGCTGGTGAAGGCGCCGCGCTCGTGGCCGAAGAGCTCCGTCTCGAGGAACTGCGGCAGCAGCCCGGCGCAGTTGAGCTGCACGAGGGGGCCGCCGCCCCGGGGGCCGTGCAGGTGCAGCCACTGGGCGAGCACGCCCTTGCCACTGCCCGTCTCGCCCTGGAGGAGCACGGGGCGGTCGCTGTCCAGCACGCGGCGGGCGGTGGCCTCCAGCTCGCGGATGAGGCGGCTGGTGCCCAGGAAGGGGTTGAGCTCCTCGGCCCGGCTGGCGGCCAGGGCCTCCTGCTGGCGGCGGGTGCGCTGGGTCTCCAGCAGCCGCTCCACCATCACCCACAGGGTGGGCAGGTCCACCGGCTTGGGAAGGAAGTGCTCCGCGCCCAGCTTGATGACCTGGATGGCCGTCTCGATGGAGACGTGCGCGGTGAGCACCAGCACGGGGATGGAGGGGTCCATCGCCCGCATCTCCGGGAGCAACTCCAACGCGGTGCCATCCGCCAGACGGTAGTCCAGCAGCACCAGGTCCGGCCGGTAGCCGCGGAAGAGCTCGCGCGCCTCATGGCACGTCCGCGCCTCCACCACTTCCAGGCCGTGTGCCTCGAAGAAGTGGCGGAGGCCGAAGCGGACCGCCGGCTCGTCATCGGCTACCAGGATGCGGCGCTGCACTCGGCTCCCCCTCGGCCGGGAGATATACCCGGACCCCGGCTCCACCCTCGGGTCCGTTGCCCACGGAGACCGGGCCGTGATGCTCCTGAACGATACATTGGACGATGGCCGCGGCCCGGTGTGTCGAAGGAATGAAGCGGCATGAATGGGTCGGGTCCGATGTATGAGGTGAAACCAACAGGAAAGGGCCCGGGTGCCATTCCACCGGGCCCCCTTTCAACGACCACGCGCCTTGCCCTCTTTCGAGCGGCAATGTCATGAAGGGGGCCATGTCCTTCTTGCAACAGGCGCTCATCTTCCTGGCGGCCGCGGTGGTGTCCGTTCCCATCTTCAAGCGGCTGGGGCTGGGCTCGGTGCTCGGCTACCTCGCGGCGGGCATGGTCATCGGGCCGTGGGGCGTGGGGCTCATCTCCGACGTGGAGAGCATCCTGCACTTCGCCGAGCTGGGCGTGGTGCTGTTCCTGTTCATCATCGGCCTGGAGCTGCAGCCCTCGCGCCTGTGGGAGCTGCGCAAGTCGGTGTTCGGCCTGGGCGGGGTGCAGGTGGTGGCCACGGGGGCGGTGCTGGCGGCGGTGGGCATGGCGCTCGGGCTGAAGCCGGCCACCGCGCTCATCGCCGGCCTGGGGCTGTCGCTGTCCTCCACCGCCTTCGCGCTGCAGCTGCTCGCGGAGAAGAACGAGCTGACCACGGAGCACGGGCGGGCCTCCTTCGGCATCCTCCTGTTCCAGGACCTGGCCGTCATCCCGCTGCTGGCGCTGCTGCCCTTCCTGGGCGAGCCGGTGGCGCAGTCGACGGAGCCCGGGTGGGTGTCGGCGCTCAAGGTGGTGGGGGTGCTGGCGGGCGTGGTGCTGGGAGGCCGCTACGTGCTGCGGCCGGTGTTCCGCTTCGTCGCCTCGCTGCACAGCCAGGAGCTCTTCACCGCCACGGCGCTGCTGCTGGTGGTGGGCACCGCGCTGCTGGTGAGCAAGGTGGGGCTGTCCATGGCGCTGGGCGCCTTCCTCGCCGGTGTGCTGCTGGCGGACTCCGAGTACCGCCACGAGCTGGAGGCGGACATCGAGCCCTTCAAGGGCCTGCTGCTGGGCCTCTTCTTCATCGCGGTGGGCATGTCGGTGAACATCGGCCTGCTGGCCAGCGGCCCGGTGCGCGTGGTGGCGCTGGTGCTCGGGCTGGTGCTGGCCAAGGCGCTGGTGCTCTACGCGCTGGGCCGGTGGGCCTTCAAGAGCAACGAGCCGTCGTTGAGCCTGGCGGTGGTCATCTCCCAGGGCGGCGAGTTCGCCTTCGTGCTCTTCGGGCTCGCGGTGGGCTTCCGGGTGATGGAGCGGGAGCTGGCGGACCTGCTCGTGGTGGTGGTGAGCCTCTCCATGGCCGTCACCCCGGTGCTCTTCCTCGTGTATGACCGCTTCGTCCGGCCGCGCTTCCACAAGAAGGAGCAGCGCGACTTCGACGTGGCGGCCGAGGAGGACCACCCCGTCATCATCGCGGGCTTCGGCCGCGTGGGGCAGGTGGTGGGCCGGCTGCTGCACGTCAAGCACATCGGCTTCACCGCCCTGGACGCCAGCCCCGAGCACATCGACTTCCTCAAGAAGTTCGGCAACACGAAAATCCATTACGGGGACGCCTCCCGGCTGGACTTGCTGCGGGCGGCGCGGGCGGACAAGGCCCGGGTGTTCGTGCTGGCCATCGACGACGTGGAGGCCTCGGTGCGCACGGCGGAGACGGTGATTCAGCACTTCCCGCACCTCACCATCTTCGCGCGGGCCCGCAACCGGCAGCACGCCTACCAGTTGATGAACCTGGGCATCCACCACGTCATGCGCGAGACGTACGCGGGCAGCCTGGAGATGACGGGCGGCATCCTCCAGGAGCTGGGCCTCACCTGGTCGGAGGCCAAGACGGCGATGGACCGCTTCCGCGAGCACGACGAGGCGCTGCTGCGCACCTCGTACATGCACCACAAGGACGTGAAGAAGCTCACCGAGCTGGCGAAGGCGGCGCGACAGGATTTGCAGGAGCTCTTCGAGAAGGACGAGCAGAAACAGAAGAAGTCGGCCTGAGCGGCCGGCTCACTCGTCCATCTGCTGGCCGAGGAGGAGGTGGACCTCGGCCAGCTCCGCGGGCTTGCAGAAGACGTAGACGTGGTCGCCGGGCAGCAGCTGGGTGGCGCCCTTGGCGGGCACCAGCTCCTTGCCGCGCAAGATGAGCGTCACCACGGCGGAGCCGGGAAGGGGCAGCTCGGCGATGGTGGCGCCCGCCACGGCCGAGGCGGGGTCCACGTAGAAGGGCACCACCTCGCCGTCGAGCTGGTACATGGACGTCAGCTCCAGCGCGGCCGGGGGCGGAGGCGGCGCGAGCGAGACGAGCCCCAGCCAGCGCGTGAGCCACGGCACGGTGGCGCCGGGGACGAGCGTGTTGACGACCACGATGAAGAACACCACGTTGAAGATGGAGAAGGCCCCCGGGGCCCGGGCCAGCACGGGGAAGGTGGCGAGGATGATGGGCACCGCGCCGCGCAGGCCCACCCAGCCCACGTAGACGGACTCCTTCAGGGGGAAGCGGAAGGGCAGCAGGCACAGCATCACCACGAGGGGCCGGGCGAGGAAGGCCAGCACCAGGCCCATGCCCGTCCCCACCCAGGCCACCTCCACGAGCCTGGTGGGGAAGGCGAGCAGGCCGAGCATGAGGAACATGCATACCTGGGCGAGCCACGCCATGGCGTCATGCACGCGCAACAGGCCACTGCGGTAGGGGAAGGACTGGTTGCCCATGACGACGGCGGCGACGTACACGGAGAGGAAGCCGCTGCCGTTGAAGAGCGTGGGCAGGCCGAAGGCGAGGAAGGCCAGCGCCAGGGTGAGCACGGGGTAGAGGCCACCGGCGGCCAGGTGCACGCGCGTGAGCAGGAGCCGGCCCGCGTAGCCGAAGCCCACGCCCAGGGCCGCGCCCACCCCCATCTGCACGGCGGCCTCCAGCAGGATGTGCCAGCCCAGGGGCTCGCCGCTCACGAGCGCCCCGGTGAGCGCCATGGTGAGGATGACGGCCATGGGGTCATTGAGGCCGGACTCCAGTTCCAGCGTCACGCCCACCCGGCGCTTGAGGTGCAGGCCACTGCCGCGCAGCACGGAGAAGACGGCCGCCGCGTCCGTGGAGGAGACGATGGCGCCGAGCAGCAGGGCCTGCTTCCACTCGAAGCCGAAGAGGTGCGCGGCCACACCGGTGACGGCCGCCGTGCCCATGACGCCCACGGTGGCCAGCAGCGCCGCGGGCTTGAGGCCCTGGCGCATCGCGGACAGCGGGGTGTTGAGGCCACCGTCGAAGAGGATGAGCACCAGCGCCACGGTGCCCAGCCGGAAGGTGAAGCCGTAGTTCTCGAAGGCGATGCCACCCAGGCCCTCGGAGCCGCCCAGCACGCCCAGGAGGATGAAGAGCAGGGCCACGGGGACGCCGAAACGTCCGGCGGCACGGCTGAAGAGCGCGCTCCCGCCCATCAGCACACCGAGCGCGGTGAGCAGGAAGGCCGTCGCCGTGGGCTCGTAGAGCTGCATTCCCGGACGCCTCTAGCATGGAGCCGGGCCAATGCACGGGGGCGGAAGCGCGCCCGCCCCCGGGAATGTGCACCGGCGTACGGCTCGAGCCGCTGGCGCGGGGGCTACGCCGGCGTCTCCAGGCGGGTGACGTAGGGCGCGGGCTCGAAGCGGTCGGTGGTGACGAAGCCCGCGGGCGCGGACAGCAGCTGGGGCAACCGGTTGAGCACCACGGCACACGTGAGCGCGGGCGTGGCCGGCTGGCGGATGGTCACCGTGGTGTCGGGCTCGCCCCGGAGCGTCCACTCGTTGAGGTCCACCTCGCCGGGTGCGTAGAGCTTGCCCACGCAGTGCGTCTCGATGACGGGGCCCTCGTGCGTCTCCGTCACCACCACCGCCTTCATGCCCGTGGCATGCCCGGCGGGAATCTCGAGGCCCATGCTCGGCGAGCGCAGGGAAGCGGTGTGGGTGGTGGGCAGCAATTGCTGGGACATGTCGCGAATGCGCCAGCCGAACCGGGCGCACAGCCACTCATTGGAATTCCAGACGTAGGAGGGCGCGCTGCTGGCGCCAATCTTCGTGGCGAAGGTGTCCAGGTCGAGCCCGACGCCATGCTTCTGGGCCACGGCGCTCCCGTAGTCATCGGCGTTGTACTGGGTCAGCCCCACGATGCGGTCGATGCGCTGGGTGGAGCCGGCCAGCACGGTGATGAGGTTGGCCCAGAACACGTCCTGGTAGCCCGAGCCGGTGAGGGTGCAGGCGTTGGCCTTGGCCAACTGGTCCAGCTCCTCGGTCAGCGCCTTCGAGGTGGTCCAGGGGTAGAACGCCTCCTCACCGATGGTGATGGCGTTGACGCCGTGACGGGCGGCCATGCGCAGGGCGTCCGCCATCTCGGCCATGGTGCTGCGCGTGCACAGGATGCACACGTCGGCGCGGGCCTCGCGCAAGACGGCCTCGGCCTTCTCGGGAGGGTGGATGCGGACGCCCAGGGGCCCGAGGCCCGCGACCTCACCCGCGTCCCGGTCCCGGCGTGCCGCGTTGTGGTCGATGGCCCCCACCAGCTCGCCGCCCTTCTCGCGCAGGGTGCGGATGAGGATCTGCCCCATCAGTCCACAACCCCACTGGATGATCCGGATCGGTCTCTTGCTCATGCATGTCCCCCATGAAGGTTCCGGGGGTGCATCTTGCGCCCACAGGGGAATGACCACTGAAGGAAAGGTGCCAACGCTTTGGACTGTGCACCGGCGCACTCCTTCGTGAGGCAGGGGCCCGTGAACCTGACCGCCCCTGCTCTCAACCCCTGCTGCCGCTGCTCTCCCACGCGATCAGCCCGCGGCTGCTCGCCGCAGTGGGCACCTGTAGGCGGGACTACACTTCTCCCGTAGGGCCGGGTGGGATGACTTCTTTCTATCGTAGGACTTTGAATCAAGCCTGCCAGCGCCAGGGGCACGGCTTCAGGGCCACGTCGGCCCTGCCCACGCCGAAGGCGTCCAGTTGCATCCGCCAGGCGCTCTGCCCCAGCTATCTCGGTGGGAGCGCCCAGGTGGTCCGTCACCACGGCGTAGCGCCCCGTGGAGTCCTCCTTCCATCAACGAGCTTCGAGCTTCAAGCGGAGGCCCGATTATTTGAGGCCTGCCCTGATTGAGCCGCCTTTGAAATCAGTACGAAAGCAGCTTCGCGATGTGCGGAATGTAGGCTGGATGTGCCGTTTTCCTGTCCTCAACCGTGGGGCCAAGGCATGGTGAGCATCGTCGGATCCGAACAGATGTGCTCGAGGATGAACGCCTTTTTCTCATCCAACCTTTCGAGGCCGATACCAGCCTGCTGGAAGACTGTGCGGATTCCACCCAGAAGATAATCCACGGCAACGCGACATCCTCCCGCCGACGCGACAATGATATCGAATGGAAGGAACACGGTGAATTCTACATCCTTGTCTCTCTTGAAGACGGTCGGCCCTTTTATCTGATTGTCCGATATTTGTGTGTCCGCACTGACACGAACCACGAGATTGAAGCCGGTGCCATACTTCTTTTCGAACTCGGCGGCGGCGTTGGCAGCAGACGACAACTCTTCTCCCAGCCAACGCTGCATTCGATGCGAAAAAGGAAAGCTCACACCGGGTTTTGTGTAGATTTGCCCGATTGAAATTCTCATGAAGGGAAGCTCCACAGGGTGTTGCTGAGTGCTTACGAAGGCGTCCGGTTCATGTGCCTTCAACCTTCTCCAAGTCCATCCCCTTCAGCTTCGCCCCTCGGAGGGCCTCGGCGGCACGAGCGCCGCAGACGAACACCGGAGCCCTCTCATCTCCGGACCCAAACTCCAAGTCCGTGCGTGCGAATGCCAGTTCGCCGATCGCCTCGCCATCCACCAAGAACGCTGGGGCCGCGCCAGCCACCGATTCGTACTGGCCGCATGCGTCACATTTCTTGACGAATCGCGTCCCGCGCCTGGCCGAGTCGAAGACCACGGTATGGGTCGCCCGCAGAGCGAAGTAGCCGCCGGTGAGCGGAGTGAACTCCAGACCCGTCAGACCGGTACGCTCATAGACATCGCGGAAGCGCTGCGACACGACAACGACACCATCGTAGCTGCTCGACACGTCGTACCGTAAACGCCGCGGGACAGATACGACGCTGAGGTTCTCTTTCCACTTGGCTACCAATAATCCGCAGGACGAACATCGCTTCACATCATTTCTATCTTTGAAGAAGCTCAGATCGTTGTCGTGCCCGCACATGGTGAAGAGTGGCATGGCAGATCCTGGAACTAGAGGTGGGGATGTCGGGCCATCCCATTGTTCTCACAGTAAGATATAGGAACATTCAACTGACTTCCGTTACACCATACGTCCGGGCGTCTCCTTTCGAGACTCGGGGCCCTGGTCGTCAGTGATACGGTGAGGGCATATTGTCCGCGTTGCTCGTGGCTCAGCGCCCGGTGGCGTCCTCCCTGGCCGGTGGGGCGAAGCCCTCCGGCTCAAGCTGTCAGGTGGGGACGTTTTTGGAGGAGGACTCCTCGTGCGGCAGTAGATGCCTGTTTCAAAAGTCTCGTTGCTTGCTGTATCGCTTCTTCCAGCCAATGAGATCGCCAGCAAGGCCATCACTCACATCTCGAAGCTGTGGTCCCTCGATCATCGATAAGGATACCGTCTCCTCTTGTTCAATGGTCCAGAGCAGGTGATGCAATGTCGTGTCGACGATCGCGGGTACCAAGGCATTCAAAACCGCCCGTTGCTCATCGCTCCAGCCAGCGAGTAGTTCATTTACTCTCGCGGCGGTGTTTCCCTTCAATTGTCCGGCAATGAGGCCATCCCATTGTTCTATGGATTCATCGCGAACACGCGTCATCAAAAGCTTTCCGAATACCTCGAGTGGTGGAACTGTCATCGGTTTTGTTTGCTTGAATCTTGCTGTTGCTCGTTCTTGGAGCGATTTCTAGAAAGGACTCTTGGGAAGGAGCGCAAAGCTGGAGCGCGGCGGGCCCTCACTGCTCGGCATAGGCGTCACCCAGAGGAGTGAAATCCGGGCGAAGCCAATACCAATGCTCCCCGCGTGCATCAAGGAGGTGACGCAAGAGCTCCGTGAAAGAGCGAGCAATGACAGGGCAGCTTCCCGGCACACCATGCCGATCCCAGAAGCTGTCATAACACTTGCCGAGCCTGGAGGAAGCCAGATCAATGCTGATGGCCTCCCCAGAGCTGCTTCGCCCGATGATGTACCAGGAATCGGTGATGTCATCAGGCGCTTCCTCGCCAATTATTTCCGGGTTGCTTCGAGCTACCCCGCCCGGCGCTACAATCTCTACTGAGTAGGGCGCCGACGACCAGAGGATGCATCCGCCGCACCGATTATAGAAGTGGAGCAGATCGCCGGGGACCTGATGGTCGGCGCGAGGGGTCGGAAGTCCGGCGGGGGGACGCACGACGCAATCATTTTTCTTTCGGATGGCTTCGACGAGTGCATCGATTTCAGGATGATCAGAGGCCATGGATATACCTATTGAATGCCTGGTAATACTCGGAGCGCGCTGCTGCGGGAACGCCAGCCGCATCAAACATTCTTTCACTCAGTGCTTGGGCCTCCCGTGGTGAAACACTGGACCAATCCACGGCTCCTCCCACGCGCTTTCCGGTCCGTTCGAATAGCCACTCCCTGTATACGGCTTTTGTGGCGTCGTGTTGTGTCTTCGTCAGGGCCATGGAAACGGAGTCGCTGGCTCTGGAGATATAGCCTGCAATGTTTTTGCTGGCCCATACATCCAGTACGCCATGGTGGTGCTCCAAGCCGGAGTTGGTGGGACGATACGGAACGATATCGAAGGGTTTTACTTTCTTTGCGGCATTATCACATTCACTCAGCCCCAAGGGGTCGGTGGCGGAGAGCGGATCCACGGGGTAGCCATAGAGGCGGGGCCCGGCGGCGAGCCCCAGTGGGTCCTGGCTGATGTAGCGCCCGGCGTAGGCGTCGTAGTAGCGGAAGCGGTTGTAGAGGAGGCCTGTCTCCTCGTCCTCGTACTGTCCCGGCCAGCGCCAGGGGCACGGCTTCAGGGCCACGTCGGCCTTGCCCACACCAAAGGCGTCCAGTTGCATCCGCCAGGCAAGCTGCCCCAGCTCGTCATACATCTCAGTGGGGGCACCCAGGTGGTCCGCCACCACGGCGTAGCGCCCCGTGGCGTCCTCCCTGGCCAGTGGGGCGAAGCTCTCCGGCTCGAACAGCCAGGTGGTGACGTCTTCGGAGGAGGCCACCTCGTGCAGGGGCACATCTCCGTCCCATAGGAAGCGCACCTCGCGCTTGGGTACTGGCCGATCCTCCGCTTCCGTGCCCAGCACCACCTTCCTCGTGCGCCGGGCCAGCGCGTCGTATTCCAGGTGCACGCGCAGGCCATCCGGCCGCTGCACTTCGGAGAGCAGGCCCGCTCCATTCCAGCCATAACGCCAGGTGCCCTCGGGCGTGTATTTCTCCGTCAGGTTGCCATCGGCGTCATGGGTGTAACGGGTGCCATCCGCTTCCCGCAGCCGTCCACCCGGGCCGTAGCGCCTGTCCTTCATCCCGGGGTGTCGGTAGAGGTTGCCCACCGCGTCCATGGCCCGGTGCTGGAGGCTGCCGTCGGGCAGTCTCTCCCCCACCAGCCGTCCCCAGGCGTCATGGACGTACTCGGTGTGGCCATGCGCCGCGTCCGACATGGCCGCCAGCTGTCCCTCGGGACGCCAGCGCCAGGTGCGTTGGGCCACCGTCCCACCGCCCACCAGGGTGCGCCGCTCCGTGGGGCGGCCCGCCTCGTCATGCTTCCAGGTGGCTACCACCCCGCCCGGCATCCACCGCGACACCTCCAGCCCGCCCGCGTCCCGCTCCATGCGGACCGCCCACTCCGGCCTGCCGGGTGAGCTGTACGTCACCCCCCTTACCGTCCCGAGTGCGTCCCGCAGCAGCTTCTGGTGCGCGCCCAGGCTGCTCTCCACCTCCATACGGTGGCCAGAAGGCGAGTAGCGCGACGTCACCTCCCCCTCCGCCTGTTTCTCGGCCACCACCCGTCCCAGGGAGTCCCTCGTCAGGGCCACCTTCCCCGACTCGTTCTCCGCCT